>DASXND010000504.1:0-16791 GCA_036495265.1 Dyella sp. | reverse complement strand
GCACCCTCTGCACCGCCGTTGAAATCAACGACCAGTGCCACGCGACGATTGGGTAATCCTTTATCGCCATAGGCTCCGGCTACCACTTGTCGATTCTTCGCCTGGCCATAGCTCACTGCGCGCACCTGGCTGTCGGGGAGCCCGCCGGTCTGGACGAGATAGTTGCGCACCGCTTGGGCACGCCGCATGCCCAGCCTGTAGTTGTGGCCAGCCGAACCGGATGGATCAGTGAAACCCTCGACGGTGACCAAGGCGCTGGTGTGATGCTCTTTCAACACTTTCGCGTAGTCATCGAGCATAGCCTTGTCCTGATCGCGCAAATCCGCCTTGTCGGTGTCGAAAAGCGCAATCGTGTCAACGCGAATACGGCCCTGCATCTCGGCGATCGCCGCATCGTACTTGGCGAACCTCTGTTGCATCTCCTGCTTGATCGCGTCGATTTCCTGTTGCTGCCTTTGATCGTTGTTTCGTAATTCCGTAATGGCGGAATCGAACTCGGCCTTCTTGACGAAATCTGAGCAGCCGCCGAGCGCCATAGCGCATACACACACGAACCCGTAACCGATTCGAGAGCTCACGCGTACCATGATCGATCTCCTCTCTTGGGCGGCATGCTCACAGGCATGCCGGTATCAGAAACGCGGCAAAGTGGCTCAGGAACGAAATCCACCCACGCGCTATGCCTCTACAACGCTGCGACGCTCACGAAGCGCGGCCCGCCGGAACATGCAGCAAATCGCAGCGACCTGAACCAACCCCTGGCCGCATGAACTTGCGACGCTCACAAAGCGTGACTCGTCGGGAACACGTCGGGCAAAACATGCGCCATGAGACGGGAAGCTGGCGTGAATATGTAGGCCGTTTGACGGAGGGTGAATGACGGCAGTGGCGCGCCGTTAATACGCCATTTCTGAACTATCCGCTTGTGCCCTACCGTGGTTCCGCGGGCTCTGGGCGGCGGCGTGCAAAGCCATGCGTGAGGGAACATGAAGCTCACTGCTTTTCCCATGAGCACCGCGCCGCCCGTTACCACCCTGCTGGATCACGAGGGGCGCGACGCATCCGGTAACGATCGACCACGCCCTTCGGCACGTTCGCTCAGCACCGGTGAGGCGGTAAACATGTCCTCGGTGACGTGCTCGTTCAACGGCCAGTACCAGGCCCTGTGCTTTGACCATTGGCCTGCACATCGCGAAAAGCGTCGCGGATGCATCGGTGCGACGAAGCCATCATTAGCTGTTAACCGGTTCGTTCACGACATGCCGAGAAACAAATGCAGATGTGTCGCTCCAAGTTAATGAGTCATTTGATCTTACTGGCGCTCTGCGTGCTTTCGATTCGCGCGGCAATCGCGTCCCAGCATGTGCCCGGCGACTCGGAACTGCGATGCTTTCGCGATACGCCTGAGGCGAGGACGGCGATAACGGAACTGGCCGGCGTTCCGGCCATGGTCCGTTTTCCCGTCAGGATAAGCAGGCCCCCGATCGTGCTATGGCACGGCTTTGGTCCGCCGGATAGCGAAGAGGCGCTGATGGCGGCGCTTCCGTTGGACGACGTGCCGGCGATCAAGATTTACCTGGGGCTTCCGCTGTTCGGAAGGCGGGCTCCTGCGGCAGGCAAGGCCGAGTTGGTGCGCCGGCAGAAGGAGGACGTAGGTCTGCTTGTCTTCAAACCGATTGTGGTGGGAGCCGTCGACGAGTTGCCTGCCGTGGTCCGGGAGCTTGAGCAGCGTGGCTGCATGAAGTCGGGCGACAAGATCGGGCTGTTTGGATTTTCCGCTGGTGGAGCGGCGGCATTGATGTCACTTGCAGAGCGCGTCGTGCCGGTCAGTTCCGCGGTGGTGCTCAATCCATCCGCGGGACTGAGTGCCTCCGTTGCAGCGTTTGAGCATGCAACGGGGCAGCGTTACGCATGGAGCCCGGAGAGTCGCGCACTGGCTGCTCGTTCCGATGTCGCTGGTCGCGCTGCGGATATCGCCGCCGGCGCGCCACCGCCGGCGCTGCTCGTGCTTCAGGGGAGCGCGGACGTGGTCATCGCAAATGACGACCTGCGCAAGCTCGGTGATGCGCTGAGGCTTCGTTACGCGCAGGACAAGGCGTCGGAGCGCTTCAAGGACAGCGTTGTGGAAGGCCTACCCCATCAATGGGTCAATCAGCCCGGGCAGGCCGAGGTGCGCCGACAGGTCGCCGCCTGGTTCAATCGCTACCCGTAGCCAGCGCGCCGCCCGCCCCTTAAAGAAAGAGCCCCGGCTCGCACCGGGGCTCTCGTACCTGCTCACTACTGGTCTTACCTAGAACTCCTGCGAGAAGCGAAGGCCGAACGTCCGCGGCTGGGTCATCACGGTATAGACCTGTCCGTTGGGATACGCCGGCACTACGTTGTGGGCCGCACACACCGCTTCCGCGCATTCGGCAAAGCGGTAAAGCTGCCCACGCTTGTCGAAAACGTTGGTGACATAAAAATCCAGCGACATGCCGCCCTTCTTGATGCCCGCGGAGAAGTCCAAGGTGGTGTAAGCCGGCATGGGACCCAGCAGTCCCCGTTCGTACGCGCGCAGATCGGATTGTCGCTCGCCGACATGCACCACGGCCGCCTGCACATGGGCCTCCTTGCCGCCGATGTCCCACGTATAGCGTGCGGTGAGGTTGCCCTTGAACTTTGGCGTTACCGGCAACTGGGTGCCCGAGGGCGCCTGGGGGCCGGTGACCGTGTTGCCGGTCAGTGGATTGACCGTACCTGCCGGACAATAAGTGATCGGGTGGCCATTGGTATCGGTGAATCCGCAGTAGTTCTCCGTGAGCTTGGCGTTGTACAGAGCGAAGCCTGCACCGAGTTGCAGGTTATAGGTCGCAGCCCAATTCAAATCCGATTCCAGGCCGTCGATCTGGGCCTGGCCAGCGTTCTTGATTTCAGTGAGGCCGTTGGCGCCAAGAATGCTGAACTGGAAGTCCTTCCACTTTTCGCGAAACACCGCCCCGTTCCACGACAGCCGGTTGTCAAACCAGGTGGTCTTCCAGCCAAGCTCGTAGTTGGTGAGCCAGTCCGACTGGTAAGGCGGCAGGCTGCCACGGCGATTGATGCCACCGGGACGGAAACCTTCGGACCACGTGCCATAGATCATCTTGCTGGGCGTGATCTGCCAGGTCAGGTTGGCCTTGCCGAGCGAGCCGTTCTCCTTGGTCTGTTTGGCGAAGTCCTGGCACGGCGCGCCACGGTATGGCGTGGGCGAAAGGCAGCCCGCCTCGCCGTAACTGGAGCCGGGTGCATAGCCTGCACTGAAGCCGTAGAAGCCGCCCAGGCTGTTGTCGGTGTGGAAATAACGCCCACCCACCGTGCCGGTGAGGGTTTCCGGGATGAAGTCGTACGACACTTCGCCGAAGATCGCTTCGTCCTGGTCGATACGCCGCTGCTCGGTCAGCCACAGCGTGTTGGGCCACCCGGTCACGGAAAGGCTGTCGGCGAAGCCGTTGATCATGTAACGCTGTTCGATGTCGTGCACCTGCTTTTGCCAGAACAGGCCGCCGACCACACGCAGACGATCGTCCTTCGGCGAGGCGATGCGCAGCTCGTGGCTGTTCATCGTGTAGCGGTCCTTGCCAATGATGTACTGCGACGGATTAATCGTGTTGCCGGCATTGTCGACGATGTACGCGCCGTAGCCGGCCAGGGTGTCGTACCAGAACGAGTAGTCGCTGTAGTCGCTATGCTCTTCCTGATTGCGCTTGAGATGCGCGTACGCATAGGTCAGGTCGAAGTTGCCGATCTTGCCCTCGACCGTCAACGCCGCCTGGATCCAGCGATCGTCGGAGTGCTCCGGGTAGAAATGCGTGATCGCCAGGCTGCCGACCTGCGGGTCGGAAGCGACGTTGCCGTTGGCGACCGTCTGCTGGCCCATGATGGTGGGACTGATGGTCCAGTCATCGGTAATGCCGAATTTCAGCGCCATGCGACCGCCGCTGATATCGACATCGTTGTAGTTCTTCTTGGCGGCGCCGGTGCACACCAGGGTCGGGGTCTGCGCGCAACCATGTGCATTGCTGACCGTGATGCCGGAGGTCGGGAACGTACGCTGACCAACGTCATTGTCGATGTAGCCAGCGTCGTGCTCGTGCCAGCCAACCAGGCGAATCGCCGAACTGGTGGACATGGGGATGTTGACCATACCCTCGGCGGTATAGCCGACGCCGCCGTGATCCACCGAATCGACGCCAGCACTGTAGCTGGCAGCGAAACCGCTGGGATCGGGCTTGTTGGTGATGATGCGCAACGCACCCGCTTCCGCGCTGGCGCCATACAGCGTGCCTTGCGGCCCGGCCAGCGCCTCCACGCGGGAGATATCGTACATATGGATATCGAGCGGCCCCTGGATCGTGGTGACCGGCTGCTCGTCCAGATACACGCCCACGCTCGGCTGTGAACCGGAGTGGTTGCCGTCGCCGCCACTGGCCACGCCTCGCATGTAGATCAGCGCGAAGCCCGGGCCAAAGGTCTGGTAGGAAACGCTCGGCAGGTACTTTACGTAGTCGTCGAAACTCTTGACGTGAAGTTCCTCCAGCCGGTCCTGCCCCAGCACAACCATGCTGATGGGGACCTTCTGCAGGTTTTCCTCACGCTTCTGTGCCGTCACCGTCACGGCGGTGAGCGTCTTGGCGGCTGTCGCCGTGGTCGGCGCCGCAGCCGGCCCCTGGCTTTGGCCAGCGTCCTGCGCGATCACCGGTGAAGCAACCGCGATACAGATCGCCGCGGCAAGCGGCAATCGTACCAATCTCACCGGCTGCCTGTTTATTGGTCGTCTGAGCCTGCCCCTATGCATCGACTTCCTCCCCTTATGTTGTTGACGGCGACCCTTCGGCGCCTTCTACGTCACTTCATTTCCGGCGGATCGGGATATCGCCCGAGCACCGGCCCCAGTGCTTGTTCCAACGGCGCCAACCACGCCGCGTAATGCCGCCAGTGATCCACACCCTCGCGGTAAATAGGTCTGCGTACCTGTTCGGAACTCGCCGTGCGCACCGGCCGGGCGTTCTCGAAGAAACGCAGGCACGATGGCTCGAACGGCAGACCGCAATAGTCGAGAAGACGCCGAACCTCTCCCTCGGTGTCCTCGACCATGTGCTCGTAGATGACGCGGTGGATGCGCCCAGGCATCACCTCGTCAAAATGACTCATCAGGCCGACGTAGTCGCGGTAGTAGCGCCCCAGGTCTTCCTGGCTGTAGCTGAAACTCTGGCCCCTGGCGAAGTGCTGCTTGAAAGCGGAAAAGCAGCACGCCAAGGGATGCCGACGTGCATCGATGATCTTCGCGTTCGGCAGGATCAGGTGGATCAGTCCCAGATGCATGAAGTTGTTCGGCATCTTGTCGATGAAAAACGGAGCCGTGGTCTTGCGCTGGATGCTGGTGTGGGCGAGGTAGCGCTTGCCCAGCTCGCACAGCGCGTCTCCATCGAGAGTCGCCAGCGCCTCGTGATAAGGCATGGCGCTGGTGGCTTCCCCCTGTGCGCGCAACGTGCGCGTGATCGAAGTGATCTCCGGCAGCTCCATGGTGCCTTCGACCTGGCTGTGGCTGGACAGGATCTGCTCGATCAGGGTGGAACCTGCGCGCGGCAGGCCGACGATGAAGATCGGATCGGCGGCCTGGCAACCCATCTCGGCGCGCTCGGCGAAGAACTCGCGCGTATAGCGTTCGCGAATATGGCGCACGCGCGCGCTGGTCTCGTCGGCGCTGTAGTGCAATTGCGCGCGGCGGATTGCATTGCCCTGCGCGTAATGCCGGAATGAAGATGCGTACTCGCCCTCATCTTCCAGCGCCTTGCCGACGGCGAACTCCAGATGCAGGCGATCGGCCTCGTCCAGCTCGGTGCGCGCCAGTTGCGCGCGCATGGTCGCCAGATCATCGGTGCTGAAGCGGAAGGTCTTGAGGTTGGCCAGACTCCACCAAACCTCGCCGAACGACGGTTCCAGTGCCAGGCTGCGCCGGTAGGCGGCAATCGCACGGTCGCCGGAACCCGCCGTCTTCAGCGCGTGGCCGTAGCTCATCCACACCTTCGGATTGCCCGGATACTGCTCGAGCAGGTCGGCGTAGATGCCGATCGCGGGCTCGTAGTCGCCGATCCGGCACAGCACCGCCGCCTTGAGGTTGCGGTGGCCCGGGTGACCCGGCGCTACCGCGAGCAATCGCTCGAGTTCGGCCAAGGCCAGCTCGGACTGGTTGCTACGGTGCAATAGCAGCGCGTAGTTCTGGCGCGCGGCATCGAAGCCGGGCGCCAGTTCCAGGCATCGTGCAAGCAGGCTCAGGGCCTCCTCGTTGCGCCCCGTGCGTGCGGCAACTTCGGCGAACATGCGCATCGCGGCGACGTCGGTCGGCGCCTGGCGCAAGTGCTCGCCCAGTAGTGTCTCCGCTTGCGGGATGCGGTTCTCGACCAGCGCGGTGGCGGCGGCAAGCAGGCCCGGGTCGCGGGTGGAATGGCGAACATGCTCGGCATACGCGGCATCGGCAGCGTCGTGCTCGCCCGCGGCCATCAGGTGATCGCCAAGCTCGCGCCACGCTTGCGGCAGGTCGGGTTTCAATGCCACGGCCCGGCGCAGCGCGTTGATCGCCGCGTGTCCCTGGCCGCTACGGCCTAGCGCAACACCCAGGTCGAGATGGACCAGCGCCCACGTCGGCTGCGCCCGCGCCAGCGGCACCAGAAGGTCGAGCGCGCCCGGCAGGTCGTCCTGCGCCGCCCGCGCCACCGCCATCACGCGCACGGCCACCGGGTGGCCCGCAACGATCTTTAAGATTTCCGCGGCCTGCTCACCGGCCAGCACGGGATCTCGCGCTAGCAGTCGCTCCGCATGGGCCAGCGCCTGCTCCAGCGTACCGGTGGCATGTTCGGTCATCATTCGTATGCCCCACACCGCTCGGCACATTGATCCGAACAGCAGGCGGGGCGCTTGGCTTGGGACACGGTGCGGTGCATAGGACGATGCAGCTCCTTACAGGTCTTTGAGCAAGCGGTAGTTGAATTCCAGCGACTGGTAGTAGGCATCGACCAGGATGCGTTCGTCCTGCCCATGCGAACGGTCGTCGTCGACGTCATAGGGAAGGCCGTTGAACACATACGACGGCATGCCGGCCGCGCGCAGGAACACGCTGTCGGATGCGCCGGCGGCCATATACGGCGCCACCAGGATCGACCCCCACATGCTCTTGGCTGTGCTGGCGACCTGCGCGAACAGCGCCTTGTCCACCGGGCTTGGCGGACTCGGTTTGGGCGGGGCGACCCGTGCGATCTCGACCGCCGGGTCGGCCACGGCGCGCTTCAGCGCGACATCCACCTGGTCGAGGTCTTCGTCCGGCAACAGGCGGCAGTTGATGGTGGCGCGCGCCATCTGCGGCAACGCGTTCTCGGCATGCCCGCCTTGCAGCAGGGTCGGCACGCAGGTGCTGCGCAGCTGGGAGTTGTTGTACGCGGAGCTTGCCGCGAGTCGTGCAAGCGCAGCAGGATCAGACGGGTCATGCGCCACGGCGCGCATGTCGGCGGCGGTCTGGCCGCTGTAGAACGTTGCCAGTCCGCCGTAATAGCCGCGCGTCGCCGCGTTGGAGCGCAACGGGAACTGCAACGACGACAGCCGATCCAGCGCCTTGGCGAGCCGATAAATGGCGTTGTCGGCGGTCGGCAGGGAGCTGTGGCCGCCGGCGTTGTGTACGGTGAGCGTGTAGCTCAGGAAGACCTTTTCCGCGGTTTCCACCGACAGCACGGCGGGCTTGCCGGCACGGATCTCCGGTCCACCGCCGTCGACATTGATCGAATACGCCGAGCGGATCAGTTCGGGGCGATGCGCGAGCAGCCACTCCACCCCGTTGGAAACACCATCCTCCTCGCCGGCGGTAAGCGCGAGTATGTAGTCGCCCTTGGGCCTGATGCCTTCGCGATGTAGACGCAATAGCGCACTGACCAACCCTGCCCCGCCGCCCTTGATGTCCATGGTGCCGCGACCGTAGAAGTAGCCATCGCGTTCGGTCAGGGTGAAGGGGTCGACGTGCCAGTCCTCGCGCCGCGCCTCGACCACGTCCAGATGCGCCAGCAGCAGCACCGGCTCGCGTTCGCCGCGGCCGCGCAGCCGCACCACCAGGTTGCGCCGTTTCGGGTCGTCACCGACCACCTGCACATCGGCCGGTGCGAAGCCTGCGGCGAGAAACCGCTGCGCCAGCTTTTCGGCCGCCACGGTGGTGCTGCCATGTTCCGAGGTCGAGTCGATGGCGATCAATTCGCTCAACAGCTCGCGACCGAGCGCGTTCTGGCTGGTGGCCACGTCCTGCGCTGCGTGAGCCGCCAGTGGTAGCAACGCCGCCAGGGCGGTGACGAGACGTACCTTCAACACGCGTTTCATGCTCGCTCCAGGGCCAGGGCCAAGCCCTGCCCGACGCCGACACAAAGACTGACCAGCGCGCGCTGCTGCCCGTGCCGGCGCAGCGCATAGGCCGCGGTCATCGCCAGGCGTGCACCGCTGGCACCGAGCGGATGGCCGAGCGCGATCGCGCCACCGTTGGCGTTGAGATGTTCGGCATCGTCCGGCAAACCAAGCGTGCGCGAGCAGGCCAGTACCTGCGCAGCAAACGCTTCGTTGATCTCGATGCGATCGAAGTCGTGCAGACCCAGGCCGGTACGTGCGAACAACTTGCGCATCGCTGGAACCGGTCCGATACCCATCACACGCGGTGCGACACCGGCCGAGGCCATGCCAACGATGCGCGCCAGCGGCTGCAGAGCGTACTGGCGTAGCGCCGCTTCCGATGCCAGCAGCACGGCGCCCGCGCCGTCGTTGAGACCGGAGGCATTGCCTGCGGTGATGCTGGTGTTCGTGCCAAGCAGGGGCGTGAGCGCGGCGAGCTGGGCGGCCGTGGTGTCCGGGCGCAGCTGCTCGTCCGCCTGGACGGCCACCGTCTGTTTGCCTCGCGGCGCATCAACGGCAGTGATCTCTTCGGCGAGCCAGCCCTGCTGCTGCGCATGCGCGGCCCGCTGTTGACTGCGCAATGCATACGCATCCTGGTCGGCGCGGTTGATCGCATGTTCGCGCGCGAGGTTCTCCGCCGTCTGGGCCATCGAATCGATGCCGTAGGTGTCCTGCATGCGCGAATTCACCAGGCGCCAGCCCAAGGTCGTGTCTTCGAGTTTCTGCTCGCGCGTGTAAGCGCCCGCCGCCTTGGCCATCACATACGGCGCGCGCGACATGCTCTCGACACCACCGGCGATCACCAGATCCGCCTCGCCGCAGGCGATCGAGCGCGCCGCCTGGCCAATCGCTTCCAGCCCCGAGGCGCACAGCCGGTTGACGGTGACCGCGGGCACGCTGTCCGGCAGGCCCGACAGCAGCCCCGCCATGCGTGCCACGTTGCGGTTGTCCTCACCCGCCTGGTTCGCGCAGCCGAGGATCACCTCGTCCAGCGCCGCCCAGTCAAGCCTCGGGTGGCGCTTCATCAGCGCGGCGATCGGCAGTGCCGCCAGGTCGTCGGCGCGCACGCTGGCCAACGCTCCGGCGTGGCGGCCAAACGGCGTGCGGGTCGCGTCGACGAGGTAGGCGCTAGTCATAGACCCCTTGCATCGCCATGTGCGGTTGCCAGCCACCACGTTGGATGGTGTGCTCGATCGAACGTTGCGCATCCTGCAGCGCCGGCAGGATCAGTGTCACCGCGCGCGCCGGAGCGTCATCGCTGTAGGGCATGCCGACGTTCAGTGCCGCGACGATACGACCGTCACCCGCGCGAATCGGCACGGCAATCGAAAACAGCCCGATTTCGAGCTCGCGTGACACCAGCGCATAGCCTTGTTCACGAACGCGTCTGATCTCGGCCTTGAGTGCGGTCGCCGTGCGCAGCGTGAATGCCGTAAGGGGCCGGAACTTTTGGCCGCGTAGCCAGCCGGCCAGCTCTGCCTCGGGAAGGCCGGACAGTATCGCGCGCCCCATCGACGTGGCGAACGCCGGCAGGCGCGCGCCAATGCCAAGCGCCACGCTCATCACGCGGCGCACCGGCACGCGCAACACATACACGATGTCGCTGCCGTCCAGCACGGCCATCGAACAGGACTCGCCGACACGCTCAGAGAGCAAGCCCATGCTCTGCTGCGCCAGCTCGGTCAGGTCCAGCGAACTGAGGTAGCTGTAGCCAAGCTCGAGCACGCGCGGCGTGAGATAGAAGCTGCGACCTTGGCTGCCGACATAGCCCAGGTGCTGAAACGTCAACAGCAGGCGACGCGTCACCGCACGCGACAGACCGGTGCGTTCGGCGACCTGGGTCAGGTTGGGATTGGCCAGTCCGCGATCAAAGGCACGCAGTACCTGAAGCCCGCGCGCCAGCGACTGTACGTAGTCCGCACTGTCTTCGAAAGAGTTCGATGCCATACGCCACGTAGGTCCATTGACAGATCGAGCGTAGAAGGATTCCAATGAGTTCGCAATACGAATTAGTGTTCGGTAATCGAACATGGTCGATCCGGGGGGAGAGGCTTGGCATACGAAGGCGATAGCGTCCTGCACAGCTGGTGCGTGCAGTCTCAATGGCGAGCGCCGACGGTAGTCGGCGGCAGCGGCGCATACCTCGAGCTGGCCGACGGCCGTCGTATCCTGGACATGAGCAGCCTGGCCGAATGCAGTAACCTCGGCCACCAGCATCCCGCCGTGGTCGAGGCAATCCGCCGCCAGGCCGAGCAGTTGTGCTTCGTCACCTCGGCCTGGGGCGCCGAGCCGCGCACTGCGCTGGCCGAAGCCCTGCTGCAGAAGGCCGGCTTCGAAGGCGGCCGGGTGTTCTTCACCCTGGCCGGGGCAGACGCGAACGAGAACGCGGTGAAGTTTGCGCGCCAGGCCAGCGGCAAGCCGCATGGCCACATCATTACGCGCGAGCGCTCCTACCACGGCGCGAGCTACGCCTGCATGGCCTTCTCGGGCGATGTGCGCACGCGCGACCAGGTCGATGCGCGAGCGCTCGGCGTGCTCCATGTACCGCCGCCGTATGCTTATCGCGGCGCCTTCGGCAGCCATGACCCAGCGACCTGCGGCGAGCGTGCCGTGGTGGCGATAGCCGAAACGATCGAGCGCCTCGGCGCGGACAGCATCGCCGCCGTACTGATGGAGCCCAACGCCGGCACCAATGGCATCGTGGCGCCGGACAACTATTGGCCGAACCTGCGCCAGGCCACCCGCTCGCGCGGGGTCTACCTGATCGCCGACGAAGTGATGAGCGGCTTCGGCCGCTGCGGCGAATGGTTTGCCTGGCAACGCTACGGCGATATCGGCAAGCCGGATTTGATGACCTTGGCGAAAGGCCTCACCGGCGCCCATCTGCCGCTCGGTGCGGTGGTGCTTTCGGCCGAGATCGCGGCGCGGCTGCAGCACGACATGCTTTATACCGGGCTCACCTATTGCGGACACCCCTTGTCCTGCGCCGCCGGACTCGCGGCGCTACGCGCCTACGAGAACGAAGACCTGATCACCCGCTCGCGCACCTTGGGCGCGCGCATGTTCGCCGAGTTGCAGACCATGCAGTCCCGCCACCCTGTCATCGGCGATGTGCGTGGAGGCCATGGCCTGTTCGCCGTCATCGAGCTGGTCGCCGACCGCGTCACCCGCGAGCCGCTGGCAGCGTGGCCGACGATGCCCGCCGCGCTCAACGCGCTGGTCGAAGCGGCGATGGACGAGGGCGTTTCGTTCGCATGTCGCGGCAACCTGATCCTGCTGGCGCCGCCACTGGTCATCGACGAGCACGCGCTGGCCGATGCGCTGGCCCTGCTCGATCGCCTGCTGGCGCGCTTCTTTCCCGCACCGTGCTGAGGACTCCTCCATGAGTTTTCGTCTTACCTACGCCACCATGTACAACCCGCCGGAGGCGATGCACGAGCGCTTCGAGGCCGCCATGGCCCGCGTCGAGGCTGGCCTGGGCGGCCGCCATCCCTTGTTCGTCAATGGCGCCGACTGCTATGCCGCGGAGTACGCCGATCGCCGCGCGCCGTTCGACAGCGAGCTTCGGCTTGGCGAGTTCGCCCTGGCGTGTCCGGCCGACGCCGACGAAGCCATGGCCGCGGCGCAAGCGGCTTTTCCGGCCTGGCGCGCGACGCCAGTGGCCGAGCGTGCGCGGCTGGTGCGACGTGTCGGCGACCTGATGGAACAGCGGGTCTACGACATCGCCGCCGCGCTCACGCTGGAAGTCGGCAAGAACCGCATGGAGGCGCTGGGCGAAGCGCAGGAGACGGTCGATTTCTTCCACCATTACGCCAACGATTTCGAAAGCCACGCCGGCTACGCCAACCCGCTCCCGGACGACCCCATCGACGGCATCGCTTCGCACAATGCCAGCGTGATGCGGCCCTACGGCGTGTGGGTGGTGATCGCACCGTTCAACTTCCCGCTCGCACTGGCCGGCGGCCCGACCGCCGCCGCCCTGGTCACCGGCAATACGGTGGTACTCAAGGGCGCCAGCGACACCCCGTGGGCCGGTCGCCTGCTGGCCGATTGCATTCGCGACGCGGGCCTGCCGGCCGGCGTGTTCAATTATCTGTCCGGCTCGGGGCGCGAGATTGGCGAAGCGCTGGTGCGGCATCCGCACACCGCGGGCATCACCTTTACCGGTTCGGTGCCGGTGGGCCGGCAACTCATGCAACACATGGTGAGTGGCGCGTATCCACGCCCGTGCATTGCCGAGATGGGCGGCAAGAATCCCTGCATCGTCACCGCCAAGGCCGACCTCGACCGCGCGGCCGCCGGCATTGCACGTTCGGCGTACGGCATGACCGGACAGAAGTGCTCGGCGCTATCGCGCGTATACGTGCATGAGAGCATCGCTGATGCGCTGATCGAGCGCCTTCATGCACAAATCACCGCCATCCGCGTTGGCGATCCGCGGCGGCGCGAGCATTGGCTGGGGCCGGTCGTCAACGCATCCGCCTACGCCAACTACTTGCGCTACGCCGCTGACCTGCGCGCTGCGGGTGCGCGCCTGCTCAGCGGTGGCGCCCGCCTTGGCGTGTCCAGCGGTGGCGACCCGGCGTTCGCGCGCGGCTACTACGTCGAGCCGCTGCTGGCGGAGGCTCCGCTTGCGCATCCGCTATGGCAGCAGGAGATGTTCCTGCCGATTCTGATGCTGCATCGCTATGACGATCGCGACGAGGCCATGCGGCTGGCGAACGATACGTCGATGGGCCTCACCGCAGGCTTCTTCGGTGGCGAGGATGAAGTGGCCTGGTTCCACGACCACATCGAGGCCGGCGTTACCTATGCCAATCGCCCGCAGGGCGCCACCACCGGTGCATGGCCTGGCTACCAGCCGTTCGGCGGCTGGAAGGGTTCGGGCTCCACCGGCAAGGCGATCGCCTCGTTCTATTACCTCGCCCAATACCTGCGCGAGCAGTCGCGCACGGTCGTGGAGTGAACGCCGCTTGCGTGTAGTGACCGACCTTTCCTCGCTCGCCCTCGTCCTGCGCGCATGCCGAGGGCGGCGCGGGCCACGTGCAGACCATCAAGAGGCTCGCGCATGTTCTTCTCCCTAGCCGATGCGATTCACGACTACATCCCCAACGGCGCCAGCGTGGCCCTGGAAGGCTTCACGCATCTGATCCCGTTTGCCGCCGGCCACGAAATCATTCGCCAGCGCAAACGCCAGCTTCACCTGATACGCATGACGCCAGACCTGGTCTACGACCAGATGATCGGCATGGGCTGCGCGCGCAAGCTCACCTTCTCCTGGGGCGGCAATCCCGGCGTCGGCTCGCTGCATCGCCTGCGCGATGCGGTGGAACACCAGTGGCCGAACCGGCTCGAACTGGACGAGCACAGCCACGCGGGCATGGCCGCCGCGTTCTGCGCAGGTGCGGCGCGGCTGCCCTTTGGCACGCTGCGCGGGTATGCCGGTACTGACCTGCCAGCATGCAACCCGAATATCCGCAGCATCACCTGCCCCTTCACCGGCGAGTCACTGGCCGCCGTAGCGGCGATCAATCCCGACGTCACCATCCTGCACGCGCAGCGCGCCGACCGCGAGGGCAATGTCGCCATCGAAGGCATACTCGGCGCGGCCCGTGAAGCGGCACTGGCGGCACATACGCTGATCGTGACCGTCGAGGAGATCGTTGACGAGCTTCCGCCGGCCATGAATGCCATCGTGTTGCCGCACTGGATCGTCACGGCGGTGGTGCATTGCCCGGGCGGCGCGTATCCGTCCTATGCGCAGGGGCATTACACCCGCGACAACGCCTTCTATCAACACTGGGACTCGGTCGCGCGCGAACGCGACGACTTCCTCGCCTGGATGGATCGGCATGTGGTTCGTAGCCATGATCACCAGGCGTTTCTCGCCGGCCTGAAACAGGCCGATGCATGAGCGCATGTTCGCGCCATGAATGGATGACGGTCGCCGCCGCGCGCCTGCTGCCCAACAAGAGCGTGTGCTTTGTCGGCATCGGCCTGCCCAGTGCGGCCTGCAACCTGGCCCGCCTCACGCATGCACCTGGCATCGTGCTGATCTATGAATCGGGCACCATCGGCACACGACCGGACGTCTTGCCATTGTCCATCGGCGACGGCGAACTGGCCCAGACGGCAGCCTATGTGGTGCCGCTGCCGGAGGTATTCAGCTACTACCTGCAGGCCGGGCGCGTCGATATTGGTTTTCTCGGTGCCGCGCAGATCGATCGCTACGGCAACCTCAACAGCACCGTGATCGGCCCCTACGAGCAGCCGACGACACGTCTGCCGGGCGCCGGCGGCGCGCCTGAGATTGCCATGCACGCCAGGCAGGTGTTCGTGATGGCCAAGGCAACCAAGCGCAGCTTTGTCGAGCGCCTGGATTTCTGCACCAGCGCGGGCTACCTCGATGGGCACGGCGCGCGCGCACGTAGTCGTGCGCCTGGCGGCGGACCGCGTGCGGTCATCACCGATTTCGGCATGTTGGCGCCGCATCGGGAAACCGACGAGCTGCAACTGGTCGCGCTGTTCGCCGATGCCAGCGTCGAGGAGGCGCGCGCCGCGGTGGGCTGGCCACTCAAGCTGGCCGACGATATCGACACGATCGCCCCGCCCACACCGGACGAGCTCGACACCTTGCGCGCGCTGCGCGCCCGCACCCGTGAAACGCACGCACGCCCTGTCCACCTGCCGCTGCAACCCGAAGGACTGCCGTGAACACCACCGCACCCCATTCGAACCACATCCGGACCGCCCTGCCTGGCCCGAATGCGCGCGCCATGCTCGCCCGCGACGCCGAGGTGATCTCTCCCTCGTATCCACGCGACTATCCGTTCGTGATGTCGCATGGCCGTGGCACCGAGGTCTGGGATGTCGACGGCAATCGCTTCCTCGACTTCGCGGCCGGCATCGCCGTGTGCTCGACCGGTCACGCGCATCCGCAGGTGGTCGCCGCGGTCAAGGCGGCGGCCGATCGCTTCCTGCACATCTCCAGCGACTACTGGCATGAAGAGATGACCAGTCTTGGCGAGCGACTCGCGCGCGTGAATCCCATGACCACGCTTGCTGGCGAGCCGGCGATGAGTTTCCTGTGCCAGTCCGGCACCGAGGCGGTGGAAGGCGCGCTGAAGCTGGCACGCTATGTCACGCGGCGGCCGCGCTATCTCGGCTTCCTGGGTGGCTTCCATGGCCGCACCATGGGCTCGCTGTCGTTCACCTCAAGCAAGTACACGCAGCAGCTCGGCTTCGCGCCGACCATGCCCGGCGTCACCCACGTGCCGTTTCCGAACCCGTACCGGCCGCTGTTCGCCGGCGCCGACCAGGGCCAGGCCGTGCTCGACTACATCCGCATGCTGTTCGAGCGCAGCGTGCCCGCCGCCGAAGTCGCGGCGATCCTGGTCGAACCGATCCAGGGCGAAGGCGGTTATTTGGTCCCGCCGGACGGTTTCCTGGCCGGGCTGCGCGCACTGTGCGACCAGCACGGCATCCTGCTGATCTTCGACGAAGTGCAGTCGGGCGTAGGTCGCAGCGGCAAGATGTTTGCCTGCGAGCACTGGAACGTCGCCCCCGACATCATGACCTTGGCGAAGGGTCTCGGTTCGGGCCTGCCGATCGGCGCGGTGGTAGCGAAGAAATCGCTGATGTCGCAATGGAAGCGCGGCGCACATGGCAACACCTACGGCGGCAACCCGCTGGCCTGCGCCGCCGCCAATGCCACGCTCGATCTCGTCGCCGGTGGCTACGCCGACAACGCCGCCACGGTCGGCGAGCATTTCATCGCGCGCCTGCGGGAGCTGGCGCGCGACTATCCCTGCATCGGCGAAGTCCGCGGCAAGGGACTGATGATCGGCATGGAACTCGTCGAGAGCGACGCCGAACGCAGCCCCGCTCGCGCGCTGTGTGACAACGTGGTGACCCGCGCCTTCCACAACGGTCTGCTGCTGCTTTCCTGCGGCACCAGTACGGTACGTTTCATGCCGCCGTTGAACGTGAGCTCGGGCGAGGTGGACGAGGCGATGTTGCTGGTGCGCGCAAGCCTCGACCAGGCACTCGCGGGGCTCTGACGCGATGCTTCGCCGCCACTCGGTCCTTCTGCTCGCCCTGCTGTCATGCATGGGGGCGGCGCATGCCGCACGTGAGCCCGTGCTAAAGCAGGTCGACCTTCCGCACAGCTACTACTGGCGCGAGCTGTATCTTCCGCAAGTCACCACCGGGCCCGGCTCGGTGAGCTTCCTGCCCGACGGCGACACGCTGGTCTACAGCATGGCCGGCTCGCTGTGGCGGCAACCTGTCGATGGCGACACCGCGACCGAGCTGACCCGTGCCGCGCACGCCTATGACGACCAGCCCGACGTGGCG
>DASXND010000503.1:0-5680 GCA_036495265.1 Dyella sp. | reverse complement strand
GCGGCCGGCTTGGTCACGGTCGCCTTGGCACCAGCAACAGCCGGCTGCAGCGAATGCGCGCGGGAGTTGCCATAGCTGCCACGGTAGGTCTTGCCACGACGGGTCTTGCGATCGCCCTTGCCCATAGGGGAACTCCTTGATTCGTTAGGGTGAACAGTCGTCCATCCTATCAGTGACCGCCCAAATCGCAATAGTCAGCGATTGCCGTGACCCGCACAGTCACGCTGGTGTTCAGGACATGGCTCCGAATCGATCTGCACGGTGACATGCTGAATACTGAAGCGCTCGGCCAATACCTGGTTGATCGCGCCGATCGCGGCGGCACTGTTACCGCTGTCATGCAGCTCTGCATGCAGGGTGGCCATGCGCGAGCCGGTCGCCAGCTGCCACACATGCAAATGGTGGATGTCACGGATCGAAGCATCCGCCGCGCGCAACGCATCGGCTACATCGCCTGTGTTCATGCCTTCGGGCACGCCTTCGAGCAGGATGTGCGCGGATCGGCGCAACAATCGCCATGCGCTGTTGAGGATCAACAACGATACGAACAGCGAGAGCACCGGATCGGCCCAGTTCCATGCCATCCAGCGCACCAGCAGAGCCGCGACCACCGCACCTACCGAACCCAGCAGATCGCCCAGCACGTGCAGCGTGGCGCCTGCCAAATTGACGTCGTCATGCGCATGGCCATGCAGCGTGCGCAGCACCAGCAGGTTCACGACCAGGCCTGCCACCGCGACCACCAGCATCATGCCGGAGAGGATTTCCGCCGGATGGAACAATCGCCCGATCGCCTCGTAGGCGATAAAGGCGACCAGCACAAACTGCGTCAGCGCATTGACGAAGCCCGCTAGCACCTCCAGGCGCCCGTAGCCGTAGGTGCGACGCGCATCGGCTGGCCGCCGGGCAAACCACGCCCCCACCACGGCCAGCAGCAGCGCCAGCGAATCGATCAACATATGGCCGGCGTCGGCCAGCAAGGCGAGTGAGCCCGACCAGAAGCCGCCCACCACCTCGATCACCATCATCACCGTGGTGAGCGCGAAGGCGATGATCAGTTTCCACTCGCGTCCGCTTACGCCGCCGTGCTCATGGGCCGCGCCGTGAGCGTGACCGTGATGCCCGTGGTCATGATCGTGCTGGTGATGGTCGTGCGCCTGCACGCGTGCCGTATTCATGCGCAAATGCTAGGAAGCACAGGCCCCGTTACACAATCACGGCGGCTTTTGCCGGCGCATTCAGTGTGCACACTGCGGGCCATGTACGTGCGTGGCGCGATGCGTACGCAAGTTGAAGAAATGCGCCGAAGCCACCAGCAGGCCACCGCAAGCCACCAGCACGCTATGCAGTACGAGGGAATAATGTTCCGCAAAGGTGACGCCGGTGATCAGCAGAGCCAGGCCGGGCAAGGCCAGCAGCAGTGGACGTTGTTGATGGTGGCGCCGATAACCGCTGATCAGGCTGACCAGCGCGAGCGCGCAGGCGAACATGACAAAACCGCGCTCGAAACGGTGATCGGCAAGAAAGCTCAGCCCGAGCAGGGGCAGCACCGCCAGTACGAACGGCAAGGCTGCGCAGTGGATGGCACACAGGAAGGATGCCGTTGCACCGATCCGGTCAGCCACAAACCACCAGCGGGATTTTTTTTCTAGCCTGGTATCCATCGGTTTGGACCGAAGCGCACCGCGAGTCGACCTGGGCCACCCCAGGCGACACATGTTACATTATAACGTAGCGAACGCAAGCCACCGACCCGAGCGGACGCTCAGGTATCAACAGCAGCGGGGCTCAGCCCTTGCGGCAGTTCTTGCAGAGACCGTGCACTTCCAGCGTCTGAGCCTGCGGACGGAAGCCGAACGCCTTGGCCTGCGCTTCGATCAGCTCGGCCACGCGCTCGTCGCAGACTTCCTGGGCACTGGAGCAGTTGTCGCAGATCAGGAAGGGCACCTGATGCGCCTCTGCCGGGTGGTGGCAGGAGACGAAGGCGTTGATGGATTCCAGCTTGTGGATGAAGCCGTGTTCGAGCAGGAAATCGAGCGCGCGGTACACCGTGGGCGGTGCCGCATTGCCATGGCGCTCGCGCAGCTGATCGAGCAGGTCGTAAGCCTTGACCGGCTTGCCGGCAGCGGCCACCAATTCCAGTACTTCCTTGCGCAAGGGCGTGAGGCGCAGGCCACGCTCCTCACTGGCGTGCTCCACCGCACGCACGAAGCTCTGGGCATCGCCGTGATCGTGGTCATGATGGTGCGCGTGCGGCTTGTCGGAAGCGATATGACTCAAAGAATTCACCTCGGCCGCCATCATACACTCACGCGCAAGCGGGCCCTGTTAGCGCCTGCGCGGTAGCGGCGGCGGCTCCGGCCGGGGCTTGGGACGGGGACGCCCCAGCACCACGATCCAGCCGATCGGCCCCAGCACCACGGCCCAGACGATGCCTTCCACCACGCGTCCACGCCACCAGCCGAGCAAGGCCCCTACCACGACGAAGAACACGCTCCACCAGAACAGCGCGGCCCACGGCAGCATGACCATCAGGTTCAGGAAGATGTGCAGGAAGGCGTCGGGACTGTCCGGATCCACGCCCTGGGTCGCCTTGTCCAGCCAATGCTCCACGTCGACCTCGTCGAATCACTACGATAGTGGCGATGATGAAGCGTCGACGCCCAGCTTGCATCTGTTGACGCCAACCACCGGAGCCGAAGCATGCGCTGCCTGTTGATCGAGGATGACATCCCCACTGCTGACCTTATCCGTGAGGGCCTCAACGAGGCCGGCCACCAGGTCGCGGTGTGCCACAACGGCGTGGACGGCGTGGATCGCGCCAATGCCGAGCTTTGGGACCTGATCGTGCTGGACCGCATGTTGCCCGGCGGACGGGACGGACTGGACATCCTTGCCAGCCTGCGTTCGCGCGACGACCGCACGCCGGTACTCGTTTTGAGCGCGCTGAGCGGCCTGGATGAGCGCATCCGGGGCTTGCGCAGCGGCGGCGACGACTACCTGACCAAGCCCTTTGCGCTGGACGAACTGTTGGCCCGTATCGAAGCACTGGCCCGGCGCGCCAGCCAGCGCGTCGAGCCTGACCTGCTAAGCGTGGGCGACCTCACCCTCGACCCGCGCACGCGCCGTGTCTTTCGCGACAGCCTGCCCATCTCGCTGCAGCCACGCGAATACATGCTGCTCGAATACTTGATGCGCCATCAGGACGAAGTGGTGACCCGGAAAATGCTGCTGGCGGCGGTATGGGGTTATCACTTCGATCCAGAGACCAAGGTGATCGACGTGCAGATGAGCCGCTTGCGCCACAAGGTCGACAAGGACAGCGAACAGCCGTTGATTCGCACCGTTCGCGGCGTGGGCTTCACCATCGGTGCGCCTGCGCAGGGCGACGTCGATGGCTAGCTTTCGCCACTCCGTGGTATTCCGCATGTCGGCGGGCTATGGCGCCTTGCTCCTGCTATCGGTCGCCTTGATCTCCACCGTGTTCTACATCGGCACGGCCGGCCTGCTCGGCCGCAATATCGATGCACAGCTGCGCAGCACGTCCCGTCATCTGGTGCAGGTTCGCGAACTACAGGGCAACGACGTGCTGGTGCGCGAGATCCATAACCTGCTGTCCGACAACCAGGACAGCGACACGGAGATCTACCTGCTGCTCGACCGCGAGGGCCACAAGCTCATCGGCAATCTCACCGCATGGCCACGCCCGGCGACGATCGCCGACGGCCTGCAGGAAGTGGAAGTCGAACGCGTCGGCAAGCAGTCCAGCAGCCGTTTGCTCACCTATCGCTTCGCCGACGGCCATATATTGCTCGTAGGGCGCGATATGCAGGATGTGCGCGAACTAGAGCACATGGTACTGGTGGCGCTGGGGCTGGGTGGCTTGCTCGCCATCCTGCTGGCCGGCGCGGGTTCGATCCTGTTTCGCGACCAGTTGCAGCGGCAGCTGAAGGCCATCCATCGTGCGACTACGGAGATCGCAGCCGGTCGGTTGGACCGGCGCATCGCAATCGGTCACTCGAAGGACGAGTTCGCTGTCGTCGCCCGCGACGTCAATGACATGCTCGATGAGATCGAGCGTTTGATGGACACCTCGCGCCAGGTGTCCAATGCCATCGCACACGACCTGCGCACTCCCCTGGGCCGCATTCGCGCCGCACTTGAACAGGCCTTGCGCTCACCGCAACGCAGCGAGCGCCTGCCCCAGGGTGCGCAGTACGCCATCGACGAGATCGACAGCCTCATCACGGTACTCGACAAGCTGCTGCAGATCGCCGAGGCCGAATCCGGCGTGCGGCGGCAGAGCTTTGAGCCGCTGCCGGTGCGCGAACTGCTCGACGACATCATCGAACTCTACCAGCCCGCGGCGGAATCGCTCTCGATCCAGCTGACCCATAGCGTGGAAGGCGAGCCACAGATTTTTGCCGATCGTCATCTGCTGGCCGGCACCTTGGCCAACCTGCTGGACAATGCCTTCAAGTACGCCGGCCAGGGGGCGACGGTGGCGGTGCATGCCGCCCAGGCCGGCGAACGCGTGGCCATGACCGTGCAGGACAACGGGCCCGGCATTCCCGCCGCGGCGCTCTCCCGCGCCACCGAACGCTTCTTCCGCGTCGATGCCAGTCGCCACCAGCGCGGCAATGGTCTGGGCCTCAGCATCGTGGCAGCGGTGGTCTCGTTGCACCGAGGTCAGCTGACCCTGGAGAACACGTCGCCGGGCCTGAAAGTCAGCATGCAGCTGCCCGCAGCCAACCTTTCCAAACCGTAACTGTTGGGCCCCGCACCTAGCCACTAAGGTGCGCGCGGGCAGTTCCCGCGCAACCCCCACGTCACGGCCATGGCCGTCGACGCCATGCGCAGGTGCTCTCCAGACCGGAACGCCACTCCCGGCGTTTGGCGCGAACGGCGACGAGGACCATGAAGAGATACGGCGGACGATTCATCGCTGGCGGCTGCCTTTTGGCGGCCATGGTTCTCGCCATCTCCTGCCAACAACGCGGCGCCACGCCGCCCGGCGGCGCAGCCCATCCCGCCGCGCCATCGAGCCAGACCGTGACGATCAACGCCGAACAGGCGCGCCAGGTCCACGTGGCGTCGACCTCGGAGCGTGATTTTGCGCCATACATCCAGGCGGTCGGCTATGTGGATTTCGACCAGGATCACCTGGCCCAGGTCACCTCGCCGTACGCCGGGCGCGTGCGGGAAGTATTCGCCAAGGCCGGCGAAGCCGTCACCCGAGGCCAGCCGCTATTCTCCGTGGACAGCCCCGACCTGGCCCAGGCCGAAGCCACCCTGGTAAGTGCCGCCGCCAGCTGGACCCAGACCAAGGCCGCGCTGACACGCGCCAAGGGCATGGCCCAGGTACAGGCCAATGCACCTCGCGACCTGGAACAGGCCGTGGCCGACCAGCAAACCGCCGAGGGGAATTACCAGGCCGCTCGTCGCGCCCTGCTGATCTTTGGCAAGAGCGAGGCCGAGATCGACCGCATCGCCGCCGCTCGCCGCGCGGACGGCGAGCTGCGCATCAGCAGCCCGACCGCCGGCCTGGTGGCCGCGCGCAATATCGCTGCCGGTGACCTGGTCCAGCCCGGCAACAGTCCGGCACCCTTCAACATCGCCGATTCGTCCAGCCTGTGGCTGGTCGCGAATGTTGCCGAAGCTGACTCGCCCCTGCTGCATC
>DASXND010000502.1:0-5203 GCA_036495265.1 Dyella sp. | reverse complement strand
AGTGACGACGAGAGCCCGATGGCCCAGGACATGCTGCGCCTGGACAACAAGCTCAACGTCATGATGGCCATGCTCGATCAGCTGCTCCAGCGTGGCGCCGACTTGCCGCCGCGCCAGTTCATTCGATTCAACGCCGTCGGTGCCCTGCTGCCGGCCGCGCTCTGGCCAGCCCGTGCCGCGAGCGCAATGCTGAGGCTGCACTTCGACGGCTGCATGGCATTGCCCCTGGAGCTGCCGGCACGACTCGTGCAAGAGCGTGATGGCGATCACATTTTCGTGGCCTTCGAGTCCCTTGGCGATGCGACAGGTGACGCACTTGAGCGTCTCGTGTTTCGCCATCACCGACGCAAAGTGGCAGAAAGCCGCCAGGCCTCCGCGTAAGCGCTTTCTTACTGCCACTGGCTAATGTGACCGACATCACGTTACGAAAAGTCGACAGGAAAATTCTTTGACGCAGATCTCGGATGGGTGCCGCTTCAGGTCACTTTTCCGCCGTTTTCCTGCGAACTAATTGCCTAATGGATTCAGTGGGATGCGGCATACGTTTGCGCATTCCATGGTTGCTTGCGCGCGCATGTGACGCTGACCGGCACGAAGGCTGGGGGTTGGACGACGAAATTTCACGCGGTGCTGGCCTTCTTTTTGCTGAATGACTCCTGAGAGCCGCAAGAGCCGACGGCGGAATATCGACACGCGCATTGCGCAGTCGAGGGTCAGGGGTCCTACCGATGAAGCAGCACGCACGAGAGTCATACATGGGCAAGTTCGACGTACTGGTGATCGAGTCCGATCACCGCAGGGCGGAGTCGGTCGTTTCGGCACTGCAATTCCTCGGCTATCGCCCGCAGCGCGGCGAAGATTGTGCCGAGGTGGAGCAGGCGACCCATGCGTGGCGCGCGGTCTACGTGGGCAATGTTGCCGATGCAGGGGAAGCGGAGCGTCAGTTCGCCTTGCTGGGCGGCGACGCGGGGCATGCGCTGGTGCTGCTGGCCGCCGATTCGGAATGGGCGTCGAGGCTGGCGGCGAATTCATCACCGTTCGCAGCCCGCGTGGGCGTCGTCGAATTTCCTCTCCGCTATGAACAGCTCACCGACGCCCTGCGCGGGTCACAGGCGCAGGCCGGTGCCCGTCGCAGCGAAGTGCGTCTGGTTGGCAGCTCCGGTCCGATGGCCAGCGTGAATGCGCTGGTCCGCCAGGTGGCGCCGTTCGATTCCAGTGTCCTGGTGCTGGGTGAATCGGGTACCGGCAAGGAGATGGTGGCGCGCAGCATCCATGAGTGTTCGTCCCGTCGCGACAAGCCGTTCGTGGCGATCAATTGCGGCGCCATTCCGGCCGAACTTCTTGAAAGCGAACTGTTTGGTCACGAGAAGGGCGCGTTTACCGGCGCGATCAGCACCCGCAAGGGCCGTTTCGAGATGGCCGAGGGCGGCACGCTGTTCCTCGATGAAATCGGCGACATGAGCCTGCCGATGCAGGTGAAGTTGTTGCGCGTGCTGCAGGAGCGTGTATTCGAACGAGTCGGCAGTAACCGCACCCAGCGCTGCGATGTGCGCATCATCGCCGCGACGCATCGAAACCTGGAGGCAGCCATCAATGATGGTCGCTTCCGCGAGGACCTGTTCTACCGGCTGAGCGTGTTTCCGCTGGAGATGCCGGCGCTGCGCGAGCATCTGGAGGATCTTCCGGAGCTGGTGGCCGAATTCAACCAGCGCCTGTCGCGTCGCGGCCTCGCCGGCGTTCGCTTCAGCGCGGGCGCCGTGCATGCGCTGCACGGCTACAGCTGGCCGGGTAACGTGCGCGAGCTTTACAACCTGGTGGAACGCCTCTCCATTCTGTACCCGCACAGCGAGGTCAGGGTGAGCGACCTGCCGGAAAAATATCGCGGCCAGCAGATCATCGAGGAAGTGCGTGGCACCGCCTTGCTGTCGTTGATGGTGGGGCAGTCGAGCGTGATGTGCGAGCCGATGACGGTGGTCCCATCCGACTCGCTGGTGATGTTGCCCGAAGGCGGACTCGATCTGAAGGATCACCTTGCGGATATCGAGGTGGGCTTGATCCGTCAAGCGCTTGACGTCACCGGTGGCGTGGTCGCGCATGCGGCGAAATTGTTGCGCATGCAGCGCACGACCCTGGTCGAGAAGCTGCGCAAGTATGGCTTGCAGCCGAGTTTGCAGGCCTGAATACGCAAGTCTTGCGTATGGCACGGCTTGTGCAGCTACAGCTCAGTTTCCCGTCACGCGTTGGAATTCCGTCATGACCCAGATCGACGTCAATAGCCTGCTGTCGCAGATGCGCCAGCTCTCCTCACAAGTGCATGCGCCGGAACAATCGTTCACGGCGGCGACGCCGGGGCAAACCGATTTCTCGAGCTTGTTGAAGCAGTCCATTGCGTCCGTGGGCGACACGCAGATGGAAGCCGGTCGCATGGCCGCCAGTTTTGAGCGTGGCGAACCCGGCGCCGATCTCGGTCGCACGATGGTCGCCGTGCAGAAGGCCGATCTCTCGTTGAACACACTGACCCAGGTGCGCAACAAGCTCGTCGATGCCTACAACAACGTCATGAATATGCCGGTCTGACCGGTTCCATGACGCAGCCCTCCCTTCCCCAGAGCACGAGCAGTCTTCATGGCCGATAACGCCCTAGCGACGACCGACGACAAGGCCGGTGCTCGCCTGGATCTCAAAGTGCTCGCCCGCACACCGGCAACGCGTCAGCTGTTGCTGCTTATCGGTGTGGCGGGCGCGGTCGCGCTGGGTGTGGCGGTGGTGCTGTGGTCGCGCGGGCCCAATTACGGCTTGCTGTATGCCGGGCTCGAACAGAAAGATGCGGCTGCCGTAACGCAGGCGCTGCAGGCTTCCAACACGCCTTACACCTTGGGCCCTGATGGCAATTCGATCATGGTGCC
Organism: Dyella sp.; assembly: GCA_036495265.1. Taxonomy (GTDB): domain Bacteria; phylum Pseudomonadota; class Gammaproteobacteria; order Xanthomonadales; family Rhodanobacteraceae; genus Dyella. The sequence continues at coordinate 2,297 of DASXND010000502.1, read as the reverse complement.
GGCGTCCGATCTGGCGGCGATTCGCCTGAGGCTTGCCGGGCAGGGGCTGCCTCAAGGGAGCGCTTCCAGCACCACGGTGCCGGGTAGCGATTCGCCGTTTGGCATGAGCGACCTGGCCGAGCGTACACGCTACCAGCAGATGCTGGAGACGGATCTGGGCAGCACGATCGCGGGCCTGCAATCGGTACGCGCGGCACGCGTGCACCTGGCGCTGCCCAAGCCATCGGCGTTCATTCGCGATAGCCACGAGGCCAGCGCATCGGTGCTGGTTACGCTGTATCCGGGGCGTCAGCTCGATTCGAGCCAGGTAGCGGCGATCGTGCACCTGGTGGCATCGAGCGTGCCCAACCTTGATCCCAAGCAGGTATCGGTGGTCGACCAGCAAGGTCAACTGCTCACCAGCACCGATCCAGGTAGCGCCAGTGCCGTGGGCGATACGCGCCTGCGCCTGGCAACACGCATCGAGAACACCTATGCGCAACGCATCGAACAACTGCTGACGCCACTGGTCGGGCCGGGCAAGGTGCGTGCGCAGGTCTACGCGGACCTGGACTTCAGCGAGACCGAGAAGGCCACCGAGACCTACGGCCATGAACATCCCGCGTTGCGCAGTGAACAGACCAATAGCGAGCAGCGCACGGGTGGCGCCAGCGATGGCGGCGTGGCGGGTGCACTCAGCAACCAGCCGCCCAATACGGTGGCCCAGCCGACAGCTGCGCGCCCGGCAGCAGGCAAGGCCCCCGGCAAGGCAGGGGCGACCACGGAACAGTCCAGTGGACCGGGAGAGACGACCAGTAGCGCCACACGCAACTACGAGTTGGATCGCACCATCAGTCATGTCAGCGACCCGGCCGGCCGGCTTGCCCGCCTCACCGTGGCGGTCGTGGTCGACAACAAGAGCATGCCGGGCGAGAAGGGCAACAAGAGCGTGCCGTTCACCGCGCAGGAGCTGGAGCACCTCACCACGCTCGCGCGCAATGCCGTGGGCTACAACGAGGCCCGCGGCGATAACGTCAGCGTGATCAACCAGCCGTTCCATCAGGACGTCTCGGGTGATGTCGCGCCACCGCCGATGGCGTTCTGGGAACGGCCCGGCATGCTCGATCTGATCAAGCAGGGTATCGGCGTGCTGATTGCGCTGCTGGTTGCCTTCGGCCTGCTGCGCCCACTGCTGCGCGGCCTCGGCCGTCCGACGGCACCGGGCCAGGGCCTTGCGTTGGCGAAGCAGCAGACGCCGTCGACGATTTCCGTGCGCGTGGATGACGAGGACGATGGCAATGAGCTGGGTCGCCTGGCCATCCCGCCGGCGATTGCCTACGAGCAACGCATTGGACTGGCGCGACGCATGGTCGGCGAAAACCCGAAACAGGTGGCGCAGGTGGTCAAGAATTGGGTGGTCGAAGATGGTGGTTGATGACGCGCGCATTTCGACATCGCGCGCCACCAGCGTCGCAAGGCTCTGGAAAGCTTGCGCACGGTCGATATGCCCAAGGGATGCTCTGATCTATTCAACGAGGGTGTCACCGGTTCTGTCTGCCCGCAGGTGCGTGCTGCGTCGGCGAAGGCAGGCTGGCTGCCTGTCGAGACGGCGCGGCGCGGAGCTGCGGGCAGACAGAGCCGGCCCTCCGGGTGATGTCCAGAAAGCCCGCAGGCCGCGGTGCGCGGCTTGCCCAGGCAGCCAGCCTGCGCGGCGCCACGCCCCACACTCTGCGACCTTTCTGGGCATCATGCCACCCTCGCTGAATAGCTCAGACCACCCTTGCCCCGGTTCTTCCCACCGTCTACCCGGCTTGATCGCCAAGCCGGCGGGACAACGATGTCAGGCCGGGCCCCAGTAACCGATACGACGGCGGATTTTCAGCTTGCGCCAGAAATTCCACGGCTTGCGGCGCCGGTTGCGCCCGCCCGCCGCAATGAAGGTGTCGATGGCCTGCAGCACGCGCTCGCTGGAATGGCCGTCGCGGTATGGGTGAATAGCGTCGCCGTATTCGTGGATCGCCTGCATCAGCTCCGGCGGGCGCGCCAGGGCGCGTTCGATGGCCGGCTCGAACTGCGCCACCTCGTCGATATCGATCAGCTGCGGGCCCGGGCGGCGGTTCTTGAACGTCACCACCGGCTTGCCGGTGAGCAGGAATTCGCTGAGCGCGGACGAGGTGTCCGAGCACATCATGTCCACCTGCGGGAACAGCTCGAGGATGTTGTCGTTCTCGGCGAAGCTGAGGAACTCGTTTTGCAGCGCCTTGTAGCGCGCCGTGGTTTCCGGCTTCATCTTTGGATGGAAGGTGACGATCCAGCGC
>DASXND010000501.1:0-2710 GCA_036495265.1 Dyella sp. | reverse complement strand
TCAACCTAGTTGTCGCCTGAATGTTGCATTTATGCGACCGTTTTGAGTTCCAGGTGTTGCTCCTTCCTGTCAGCTTTTGGGGTCGCCGGTTTTTCCGGATTCAAGTGCACAATCATGACCGGCTGCCAGTTTCGCGTAGCGCCACTCCAGCGCTCGGGGTGCCTTGCCTTGGCTGCTTCGTAGAGCTCGACCCGTTTGCTGAGCAGCGCAGCGTCCAGGCCCGCGTGGCGCTGTGCAGGCGTCACGAAGCCGATGGCGCTGTGACGGTGTTGTTCGTTATACCAATGGACGAACGTGCCGACCCACTGCCTTGCGGCCAAGGGGGTCTCAAACGGGCGTTGCGGATAGGTCGGCCGATACTTCATCGTCTTGAAGATGGATTCGCTAAATGGATTGTCATTGCTAACCGCCGGGCGACTAAACCGAACTTTGACCAGGCGGCTAACATAAGCTATTGATTTTGCGCTGCTATGCGTGCGCGGGCGTGACGGTTACTGGGTACAGGCAGGGTTGACGTTCAGAAGGCGAAAGGCCTTTTCCTGAACGGGCGTGGGCCGCGTGGACATGACGATCTGAGCGTCCGGATTGAGATGCGTGTGGCAGACGTTGTAGGTGACCGTGGCCAGGTCATCGAGCAAGGTGCGGAAGCTATGGACCGGCAAGCCATCTTCGGTAAGCCTGGAGGTGTCCTTGGCTTTCGCCTGTTCCGAACGCTGTGCCTTGGCCACCGGCGACGGCCGGGCCGCGCGCGCCTGCTCGACGTATTCATCGTCAAACAGCATCGGTTTTAACTTCTCACGCATGTGCCACTCGACGTAGTACGCGAGCATGCACAGAAAGACATGAGCGCGCACGCGCTGGGCATTCCAGTGGAACACGGGCCGCACCTGCAGATCGACCGTCTTTAGCGAACGGAAGGCCCGCTCCACGACCGCCAGACCCTTGTAGGCGGTCACGGCCGCCTCGGCTGACAGCGCTGCGGCCGGCAAACTCGTGCGCACCACATACAGACCATCGAGCGCAGCCTCCTGCTGGATCTGCGCCGTCTTGCGCGCCCAGCTAAAGCTCGAGTCAGTGATGCTCAGCTCGAAGTGCTTGGCCATCTTGAAGTGATCGATGACGCGGCCCACGCGCAAGGCGATCGCCTCGGTGCCCTTGAGCCGGTTGCGTACGCGCGTGGTCGCTTCGGCGATCTTGCCCAGCTCCTGTTCGGTGGCCTGCAGCAAGGCCTCACGCTTGCGGGTGCGCTCCTCGGCCAGCAGTGGATTGCGGCACACCACCAGCCGCTCGCCGGGGAACGCTTCACTGGTCACCTCGAGCAGGTTGCGCTCATCGAACAGCGACGGCTGGAAGGGTCCCTTCTCCTGGGCGAGGGCGGCCATCTGCGGCGCGCGCAGGCTGCTTACCCAGTCCAGGCCGGCCGGGCGCAACACCGTGTCGATGCGGGCCTGCGTCAGCATGCCCCGGTCGCCCACCCAGGCGAGCTTGTCGATCCCGTAGCGGTCCTTGAGCTTCTCCACCTGGGAGGCCACGGTGGCTGGATCGGCGGTGTTGCCAGCGAAGACTTCGACCGCCACCGGACAACCATCAGGAGTACAAACCAGACCGAACACGATCTGCGGATCGTCACGCTTGCCATCGCGGCTGTAACCGTGGGCCGCGAGCTCGCAGCAGCGACCCGTCACCCACGTGGACGTGAGGTCGTAGAGCACCAGCGTACTGCCGGCCAGATGCTGCCTGGCAAGCCGCTTCTCGATGCCCTCCTGGGCCTCGCCCAGCCAGTCGAGGGCAGCATAGACCTGCTCGAGGTCGACCTCCCCCAGGCTAAGCAACCGCGACAGCGAGTGGGTCGCAGTCTCGTCGCGCAACATGCGATGCGTGGCGAGCTTGGAAGCGGGTGACACCACCCGCGCCACCAGCAGCGCCATGACCACGGAGCGCACCGCAGCGGGCGCAGGTGCAAACCACTGCTCGGCACCGCAGGCACGCGCCGCGCCGAGCACGGCGGCCACATGGCCGTGCGGCAGGCTGCGTTCGATCACGAAGGCTTCATCGACCGACGCAACGGCCACGCCACCACGTAGCAGGACCTTCAGGCCTTCGATCACCTCGGCGGGCAGCGATGACAGGTTCGCGAGGGTACGCTTTTTGACCTTGTCGCCGTCACGGTAGGACTCGCGCAGCAGGATGGCGGGGGGCGAGTTGCGGTTGGGGACGTGTTCGATATACATGAACACCAATTCAAGCAGAATAGCCAGAAAAAGCAATATAAAAATACTAATTTACATGGCTACATGATAGCTTCCAAAAATGACCGAAACCCAGCGTTGACGAGGGGTTCGGCCATTTGATGTGCCAAAGTTCGGGCTAATCTGTCGCGACACGGCAAGCAGTGGTGGTCTTGCTCGCCGGTCGCCGCTCTGATCAGTGGCTGACCGAGCTTATGACAGGGTAGTCACAACGCGATGTTCTGCGTCAGGGCGTCCCATGGTGCGGTCATGCGGCCGCCGTCGTGAACGATCAATCGAAGCCCGTCCAGCGCAGCTACATCGACTTGGACGGCATCGCCGTCGCGCCCGAGGGATACGGCGAGCGACTCGACGTCTGCCGCTCCATCCCGTCGCAGGTGCCGCAGGATGTCGAGCCGATCGGGCGTCAGCACTTCCGAAAGCTCCTCCGGCCGCGTCAACGTCACGTTGCGCTCGCGGAC
>DASXND010000500.1:0-7139 GCA_036495265.1 Dyella sp. | reverse complement strand
GCAACTCACGCATCTTGCGATCGAGGAAAGCCGCCGATTCAAGCAAGCCCTCGCGTTCTTCCGGCGAGCAGGCGATCAGGAATTCGCGATCGACGAGTCGCAGTGCGACTGGTTCGTTAGGAGTGCTCACGCTGCTCTCAGCCATTGTTCTCTAGCGCCTTCAGTCGCTGGATCATCGCTTCGACGCGGCTGCGCGCCTGCTCGTTGCGCGCCATCAAGCCTGCGCGTTCGTTCGCCAATTGTTCCTGGCTATGACGCAGGCTGCGGTTTTCCTCGCCAAGTCGACGCACGACCTCGAGCAGGCGATCGAGCTGCTCGCCTATGGCAGCAAGCTCTTGCTTGACGGGATCTGGCTGGACGGATTCGGGCGCGCTCATGGGCCGAAACTATAGCAGGAGGCCTGCCGAAAACAGCAGGCTGCGTACGGTTTCGTGAGGGGTTGCCTTAAACTGCCGGCCTGCCCAGAAAGGAGTGACGCCATGAGCGCAAATGAGCCGATTGGCTACGACGAACTGGACGATGCCGTCGTCCGCATGCAGCTGGGCACCGAGGCCAGCGACCTGCACGGTTCGCTATGCGGTTTCCTGGCTGGCGCCGGTCGCGTCGGCAAGCAATCGCTGATCGAAACCCTGCATCTGGACGCCGAGGGCTTTACGCCTTCCGTGCCGGCCCAGGCCGTGCTCGACCAGCTGGTCAAACAGACCGAGGCCGAGCTGGCCGATCCCGAGCTGGGCTTCGAGCCGCTGTTGCCGGCCGATGATCGCCCGCTGGCGGATCGCGCGGAGGCGCTGGTCGACTGGTGCCGCGGCTTCCTGGGCGGATTCGGCCTGGCCGGTGCCGAAGCGCACGGCAAGCTGTCGGATGAGGCGCAGGAGATCCTGCGCGACTTGGGCACGATTGCTGCCTCGTCGTTCGACTTCGGCGAAGAAGGTGAGGACGAGGACGCGCTGATCGAGGTGCATGAATTCGTCAGAGTGGGCGCCATGCTGCTGTTCGCCGAATGCGCCGGCCGCAACAAGCCTGGCAGCGAAACCGTGCATTGAACATCTCGGCCGAGGAATTCGTTCGTCGTCGTCGTCAGCTGATGCGTATGGCTGGCGAGGATGCGGTGTTGCTGGTCGCTGCCGCACCCGAACGCGTACGCAATGCGGATGCCAATTGGCCATACCGGCAGGATTCGGACCTGCACTATCTGTGCGGTTTTCCCGAGCCCGCCGCGGTCCTCGCCTTGCTGCCCGGCCGCAAGCACGGCGAGGCTGTGTTGTTCTGCCGCGAACGCGACGAGGAACACGAGCGCTGGCACGGCGAGTCGATCGGTACTGATCGCGCCGTCAGCGAGCACGGCATGGACGATGCGTTTCCGATCGACGATATCGACGACATCCTTCCCGGCATGATCGAGGGTCGGGCCCGCGTCTACTGTCATTTCGGGCGCGAGCCGGAGTTCGATGCACAGCTGCTGGGCTGGATGCGACGCCTGCGCCAGTTGCGCGGCGGTGGCGTGGTGCCCAAGGAATTCGTGGCGCTCGGGCATCTGCTGCACGACCTGCGCCTGTACAAGTCGCGTGGCGAACTGAAGCTGATGCGCAGCGCCGCCTCGATTGCCGCCGATGCGCACCTGGCCGCCATGCGCGCCGCCGTCGCCGGCCGGCAGGAATACGAGGTGGAGGCAGAAATCTTGCGCGTGTTGCGCAGTCGCGGCGCGGTGCCGGCGTTCCCGCCCATCGTGGCCGGCGGCGTCAACGCCTGCGTGATGCACTACACCGCCAATCGAGCGTCGTTGCGCGATGGCGATCTGCTGCTGGTGGACGCGGGTGCGGAGGTGGATTGCTATGCGTCCGATATCTCACGCACGTTTCCGATCAACGGTCGCTACAGCCGAGAACAGCGTGCGCTTTACGAAGTGGTGTTGGCGGCCCAGCTCGCGGCTATCGACGAAGTGCGGCCGGGGCGACCGTTCAGTGCCGCCCATGAAGTAGCCGTGCGTGTGATCGCGGAAGGCCTATGCGCGCTGGGGCTGCTCAAGGGCGACGCGGATAGTGCCATCGCCGAAGGCAGTTACAAGCGTTTCTTCCCCGCCAAGACCGGCCATTGGCTGGGTCTGGATGTCCACGACGTGGGCGACTATCGGGTGGACGGCGAGCCGCGCCTGCTCGAGCCCGGCATGGTAGTCACGGTGGAACCCGGCATCTATGTGCCGCCGGGCGATGCCAGCGTGGCCGAGCGCTGGCGCGGTATCGGCATTCGTATCGAAGATGACGTAGCGGTCACGCGTGACGGCAATGAAGTACTTACCGCGGGTGTACCGAAGGACGCCGAAGACATCGAAGCCCTGCTCGCGTCACGCTGAGCAGGGCTGTCATTGAAGTCAGCGACGCGTATCGCGAAGGCGCGCTTCCTCGCGGCGAGTCGCTTCGTCGGTCGCACGCACCTCGTACCACATGGCGTTAAGTATCGCGAACGCACAGGCGAGGCCGAGGCCAAGGATCCAGGTGAAATACCACATGGCGTTGTTCCCTTATCAGTAGGTGTGGCCGGACTCGCGGATGTGTTCCAAGGTCACGCGGCCGCGCAAGACGTGGAACACCCAGCTGGTGTACGCAATGATGATCGGCATGAAGACGACGGCGGCGCCCAGCATCAGCTCCAGCGTGCCGCGGCTGGAGGATGCGTCCCAGACGGTGAGGCTGGAACGCGGATCGAGGCTCGACGGCAGCAGGAACGGAAACAGCGCAAAACCCGCCGACAGGATGGTGCCGGCCACCATCACGCTGCTGCACAGGAAGGCGCCGAGCCCGCGCCTTGCCACGCTGAGCTGTACGCCGACCGCGCCGAGCAGGCCGAGCACGGGCGCTGCCCAGAACCACGGATATTGCATATAGCTGGCGAACCAGCTGCTGCCTCGTGCCACGTCCTTGTACAGCGGGTTGGAAGGGCCATCCGTCACGACCGGGCCCACGATGGCGTAACCCGCCACGCCGTAGGCGAGCCAAATGCCAGCCAGGACGTAGAACACGGTATAGGCCAAGGTCGTCCAGCGCGCTACGCGCGCGGCGCGTTCGGCGATGACGTGGTCAGCCTTGTACGCGGCCCAGCAGGCGCCGTGGGCAAGCAGCATGCTCAGCGACACCAGGCCGGCCACCAGGGCGAACGGATGCAGCAGCTCGAAGAAACTGCCGTGCCAGGTCATGCGCAGATTGCCGTCGAACTGGAACGGCACGCCCAGGAACAGGTTGCCGAACGCCACGCCGGAAATCAGCATCACCACCACGCCGGACAACACCAATACCCAGTCCCATACGTCGCGCCAACGCGGGTCATGGACCTTGCCGCGGAAGTTGAAGCCCACCGGCCGCATGATGAAAGCCAGCAACACCAGGAAGATCGCCAGGTACATGCCGGAGAACGAAACGGCGTAGAGCATCGGCCAAGCGGCGAAGGCCGCGCCGCCCCCCAGGATGAACCACACCTGGTTGCCCTCCCAGGTCGGTTCGATGGTTTCCAGCAGCACCAGGCGTTCTTCCTCGGTGCGGCTCAGTACGCGCAATAGCGCCGCGATACCGAAGTCGAAGCCGTCCATGATGGCGAAGCCGATCAGCAGGATGCCGAGCAAGGCCCACCAGATCACGCGTAGGGTTTCGTAGTCGAACATGGCGTTCTCCTCAGGCCTGCGCCGCGATGGTGGTAGCGGCCGGAGCCGGGGAGGGTTGGCCGGGCGGCCACAAGCCGAGCCCATCCGGACCCTTGCGAGCGAACTTGACCATCAACACAACGTCGATCACGGCCAGTGCGGTATAGAACAGCACGAAGCCGCCCAGCGAGGTCCACACCTGGCCTGTCGTCACGCTGGAGACGCCCAGCGCCGTCGGCAAGACGCCTTCGATGGACCAGGGCTGGCGACCGTACTCGGCGACGATCCAGCCCAGTTCGGCGGCCAGCCACGGCAGCGGCAGGCTGCAAAGCGCGAGGCGCAGATACCAGCGGTCCTTGTCCAACTGGCGCTTGCTGGCCTTCCAGAAGGAGAAGGCGAACAGGGCGATGAAGTAGAAGCCGCAGGCGACCATGACGCGAAACGCCCAGAACAGTACCGGCACATTGGGAATCGTGCTGTCGGCAGCCCGCTGGACATCCTCCGGCGTGGCCTTGCGTGGATCGTCGATGTAGCGCTTGAGCAGCAGCGCGTAGCCCAGATCCTTGTCATGCGCAGCGAGTATGGCCTTGGCCTGGGCGTTGTTGCGGTCTTCGCGCAATACCAGCATCGCGTCATAAGCGACGATGCCCTGGCCGATCCGGCTCTTGGCGTCGTCCACCAGGTCGTGGATGCCGGGAATCGGTTCGTCGATCGAGTGCGTGCCGATCAGGCCCATCACCCACGGAATGCGCAGCGCGAAGTGCGTGGTGCGATTCTGGATGTCGGGGATACCGAACAGGGTGAATGACGCGGGTGCGGGTTCGGTTTCCCACATCGCTTCGATCGCGGCCATCTTCATCTTCTGGTTTTGCGAGACCGCATAGCCCGACACGTCACCCAGCACCACGACCGAGAGCGAAGCGGCAAGTCCGAAGCTGGCCGCCACCGTCATCGAGCGCTTGGCGAAATCCACATTGCGTCCGCGCAGCAAATACCAGGCGCTGATCGACAGCACAAACATCGAGCCCAGCACGTAACCGGCGCTCACCGTGTGGACGAACTTCGCCTGCGCCACCGGGTTGAAGAACACCTCGCTGAAGGAGGTGACTTCCATGCGCATCGTCTCGGGGTTGAAGGCCGAGCCGACCGGGTTCTGCATCCAGCCGTTGGCTATGAGTATCCACAACGCCGACAGGCTGGTGGCCAAGGCAAGAAACCACGTCACCAGCAAGTGGGTGACGCGCGAAACGCGGTTCCAGCCCACGAAGAACAAGCCGACCAGCGTAGCCTCGAGGAAGAACGCCATCAGTCCTTCGATGGCCAGCGGTGTACCAAACACATCACCTACGTAGTGAGCGTAGTAGGCCCAGTTCATACCGAACTGGAATTCCATGGTGACGCCGGTGGCAACACCCATGGCGAAGTTGATGCCAAACAGGATGCCCCAGAACTGGGTCATGCGTTTCCATACTTCACGCCCGGTCATCACATAGACGCTCTCCATGATGGCGAGCATCCAGACCAGACCCAGGGTGAGCGGTACGAACAGGAAGTGATAGAGCGCGGTCAACGCAAACTGCATGCGTGAGAGCGAGACGACATCGGCGTCGATGATCATGGGTTGTCTGCGCGTGGGGTGGATGCTGCGGATGCCGGTGCGAGCAGATGCTCGATGGCGGCGGGGCGAGTGTCGGGTCGCGCATAAGGCGTCATTGCGACCCACCAGATCAGCGAGAGCAGGATGATCTTGGCGATCACCAGGAGAATTAACTCACGTGCCAGTCGGCGTAACGGACGACGCTGCAAGGCGGCGGTGGCCGGATCGGGTGCAACCGAATCGGCTGATTGCATAGACATGCCCAAAGCCCCTTGGTTACCTGGGCCGAGCATACGCAAAGGATGTGAAGGTGTCGTGCGGAGGGATGTCGCAGCGGCGGATGGCCGCAGGACGAGACGCCGCGGCGACCTGGTCGCCGGGATGAGGTGATCGTAAGGGAAGGGCGATGATCGACCGCGCGAAAACCGCGAAATGCCCCCGGCGATCTGGCCGATCGCCGGGTGTCACCTGTCAGAGCAGGGCGAAGGCATCCCGGGTCAGGTTTTCGGGTGCGCCGTCGGTGCACACCACGTCGTCCTCGATACGGATGCCACCGTACTGACGGAAGCGCTCTACCTTTGCCCAATCGATGTCGCTGGCCACCGGCTTGGCGCGCAGTTCGTCCAGCAGCATGTCGATGAAATACAGGCCAGGCTCGATGGTGACCACCATGCCCGGTTCCAGGTCGCGGGTCATGCGCAGATAAGGATGGCCTTCCGGGCGCGCAATCGTGCCGCCCATCTCGTTGTGCTGGAAGCCGGCCACATCGTGCACCTGCAGGCCGATCGGATGGCCCAGCCCATGCGGGAAGAACGCCGATGTGACACCCGACGCGACCGCGCTTTCGGCGCTCATGCGAATGAAGCCGTGCTCACGCAGCACATTGGCGAGCACGTGGTGCGCGTGGATATGCAGGTCCGGATAGCCCTGCTTGGCGCGCACCCTGGCGACGAAGCCCTGTTGCGCAGCCTCAACGCTATCAATCAGCGCCTGGAACTCGGTATGGCCATACGCGGCATAGGTGCGCGTGATGTCGCTCGCATAGCCGGCGGCGCTGGCGCCCGCATCGATCAGGAACGAGCGGCTCTGCCCCGGCGCCACGCGATCGAAGTGGGTGTAATGGAGTACCGCGCCATGCTCGTTGAGGCCGACGATGCTGGCATATGGCAGTTCGGCATCAATCTGCCTTGCCGCGGCGAGGTACGCCAGGTGGATGCCGAACTCACTTTCGCCCGCGCGGAACGCCTGCTCGGCAGCCTGGTGTGCACGCGTGCCAGTACGGCTGGCTTCGCGCATCAGTTCCAGCTCATAAGGCGTCTTGTACGAACGATGCCAATGCAGGTAACTCAGCACGCATTGCGGGTTGTTCGCCTCGGCACCCGGTACGGCAGGGCATTCCGGCCCGATGATGGCGCGACGGGTATCGACGCCAGGCAGCTGCGCGACGGCATCGGTCGCGTCGCGCACGATGACGATGTCGAAATGCTCCACCCAGTATCCGTGCGGCGCATCCGGCACCACGTGCCAGTAGTCGCGCGGCTGCAGGAAGATCAGCTTGGGCTTGTGGCCCGGGGTATAGACGATCCAGCTGCCCGGCGCGTCGGTGAGCGGCAACCAGTGGCGAAAATGCGGATTGGCGACGAACGGATAGTCCTGATCGTCCAGAAATTTGCGCAGCGGTGTACTCGCAGCGATTACCAGGTGATCGTACCCGCCCAGCACAAGCGCCTTGTCCGCACGGGCGCGCAGCGTGGCCAGATGCTGGGAGTAGAGCGGGGCGAGGCGATCGTGCATGGGAACTCCTGGTTTTGCCTGCGGCGCAAGCGACCGAGCAGGGTGGTGGTGCGGCACGCGCCGGTGTCGCGGGGATGCGCTACATGATGGCGCGGTGGGGGCTGGCGTGCCAGTCGC
>DASXND010000499.1:0-4595 GCA_036495265.1 Dyella sp. | reverse complement strand
TGCGCGGGGTTCCACGGCTCGTTGGTCGCGCCAACGCCGGGGCGGGAGCGCCACCAGGCCTGCCACTGCTGAGCCCACTGCTCGCCGGCGCTGGCGCGGTCCTTGGCATAGAGCTCGAGCAGGTCCAGCGATGCGTCGTAGCCGCCGACCTTGCGCAAGGCCTGCGCGCTCATCCAGGGCTCGATGCGCGAGCCGCCCCAGGCCGAGACGATCAGGCCCATCGGCACCTGTACGGTTTTTTGCAACTCGCGTGCGTAGTAGTAGCAGGCGGCAGAAAACTCAGGAATGTTTTCCGGCGTGGTTTTTAGCCAGTGATTGGCGGCAGGAATACTGTCCTGCGGCGTGACGCTGCTGATGTTGTCGACGGTCAGCATGCGAATGCGATCATTCGACGCGTTCTGGATCTCGGAGCGCGAATCCAGGGTGCGCTTGACCTGCAGCACCATGTTGGATTGGCCGGCACACAGGAACACATCGCCGACCAGTACGTCATTGAGGGTCTGTGAGCTGCCGTCCGCCGCCGTCACCTTGAGCGTATAGGGACCACCTGCCGGCAACGCCGGCAGCGCGGCCTGCCAGTGACCGCTGGCATCGGCACGCGCGCTTGCGCTCTTGCCGGCAAAGGCGATCTGCAGCTTCTCGCCAGGTTGGGCGTTGCCCCAAACAGGATTGGCACGGTCGCGTTGCAGTACCGCGTGATCCTGGAAGAGGGTGTTGAACAGAGGCGCATCGTCGCTCTTGGCCTGCGCGCTGAGCGCACTGAAGCCAAGCAATGCGGCGAGCACGACTGCGCTACTGCGAGCCTTGAACTGAATGGGCATAGCGTGGGTCACCATGATCAATGGCCAGGTACGTAGGGGAAGGAAAGCGACTGGTAATACTCAAGCGGGTGCTGCGGCGGTGCGAAGCCGGGCGGCAACGGCAGGCCGGACTTGCTCTGGAAGTAGGCGATGCTGGCATCGCGCCACCACTGCGCTTCCTTCTCCTGGATGGCCAGGAAGGCGGCGACCTGACGGTAACGCTCAGGGTCGATATGGCCGTCCAGACGGCGCCAGGTCTCGCGCATCTGCTTCACTTCGTCGACGCCACGCGTGTAGCGCGCGACCAGTTCGTACCACAGCGTCTGGCCCGAACGCATGCGGTAGTCCCACGGCAAATGGTGGAACCACAGCAGATCCTGCTCGGGAGTCTGCGCAGTATCATTGAACTGGGCGGCAAGCGGTGCTGCGTACTGAGCGACCGCATTGCTGCCACTGCTGCTGCGATCGAAGCCGATGCCATGGCTGTCCGCGCGGTGATAGTAGACCGGGGTCCAGTCGGCGCGCGGGCCGCCGGCATACCATGGCTGCGGACCGTAATGATGGCCATTGCCCATCAGGTGATGCAGGCCCAGCGGCGTCATGTAATCGACCACCGCCTCGCGCGACGCCATCATCATGTCGACCACCGGCTTGACGAAGGCCTCGTCGTTGCTGAAGGTCATGCGCACCCATTCCTCGGCGATGGTGCGCGAGGACAACGACGGGTTCCAGGCCAAGCGGCCGAACGCGAACCAGTTGGCCTGGTTGAAATCCGAACCGGACCAATCGCGATCCGTGCCGATATTGGCGACACCGGCCATGCCGGTCAGCGCGTATCCATGCAGCGAACCATCGATTACCTTGGCAACCGTGGAACCCTTGCCGTGCACCATGGTGTCGGCCTGCAAGGTCTCCTCGAACAGCGGGCCCAGATAGGCCAGATGCGTGGCGAAGCCCAGGTATTCCTTGGTGATCTGGAATTCCATCATCAGCGGCGTCTTCGGCATGGCGCCGAACAGCGGGCTGAAGGGCTCCCTGGGCTGAAAGTCGATCGGCCCGTTCTTCACCTGCAGCAGTACGTTCGCGCGGAAGCGGCCGTCGAGCGGCTTGAATTCGCTATAAGCCTGCTTGGCGCGATCGTCCGGCTGCTCATGCGAATAGACGAAGGCACGCCAGATCACCACGCCGCCATGCGGCGCCAGCGCATCGGCCAGCATGTTCGCGCCGTCCGCATGGTTGCGGCCGTAGTCTTGCGGGCCCGGCTGGCCTTCGGAGTTGGCCTTGACCAGGAAACCGCCAAAATCCGGGATGTACTGGTAGATCTCATCCGCTTTCGCACGCCACCAGCGTTGCACCTGCGCATCGAGCGGATCGGCAGTCTTCAGTCCGCCGATTTCGATCGGCGAGCTGAAGCGGACGCTGAGGTAGACGCGAATGCCATAGGGCCGCAGCACGCCGGCCAGCGCCTTCACCTTCTCCAGATACAAGGGCGTCAGGATCTGGGCATTGGCGTTGACGTTGTTGAGTACGGTGCCGTTGAGGCCGATCGAAGCGTTGGCGCGCGCATAGTCGGTGTAACGCGGGTCGAGCCAGTCGGGCAGCTTTTGCCAGTCCCAGATCGAATTGCCGGCGTAGCCACGCTCGACGTGGCCGTCGAGATTGTCCCAATGGTCGAGCACGCGCAGTTTGATGTGGGGAGATTCGCGCAGATCGAGATGATCGATCGGCTGTTGGGTTTGCAGCAGGCGCAGGAAATGGAAGGCACCGTACAGCACGCCGACATCGTCATTGCCGACGATGACCGTCGCCGCATGCCCATTCACGACGACGCTGCGGATCAGATAGCCCTCGTGCCCGAGGTCCGTGGTATTCAAGCGCAGGCGGGCCAGCAGCGGCGATGACGCTGGCGCCGCGATGATCGCGCCATCGCTGGTGACAGCATCCGACAGCGGCGGCGCTTGGCCGAGCAAGCCGCCCAGACCGCGCAGCAATTCGTTGCCGGTCACGGTTTGCGTTGGGGTTGCGGTGCCCACGATCAACTGCGAGGCGTGGCTCCGATACGTCGCCGCCTGTTCGGAGGCGAGCGGACGGTAGCGCAGCCACAGGTCGTAGCCGTCCTCGGCCAGTGCCTGGCTCGCACACAGGGCCGCCACCAGCATCAGCATGCCCAAGACGAAGCGGCGGTAAAGCGACGGCTTGCGCGGATGGCTGTCGCGCATCGAGGATGTCCCTTGAATTGTTTTGCTGGCCGCAGATCCTGGTACCGCTAACATATGCAAGAATTCCTGTGTTCAGCCGCAAATCGCGACTGATATCGATTTCCGTGGCTGCCGCGATGCGACTTGTTCGGCTGCGAACCCGCTAGAAGGAAATGGCATTGAAGAAGACAGGCAAGAAATCGGTTCGCCGCAAGGGGGTCGCCGTCACCATCGATGAGGTGGCGGCGCTTGCCAAGGTCTCGCCGATGACGGTGTCGCGCGTCGTCAATGGCCACAGCACGGTGCGCGAATCGACCCGCGAGCGGGTCATGCAAGCCGTGAGTGACCTGGGCTATATCCCGAACCAGGCAGCCAGTTCGCTGGCGGCCGCGCAGGATGCGCGCATCGCCCTGATCTATACCAACCCCAGTGCCGGCTACTTGCGCGAGCTGCTGCTCGGCGCCTTGAACGGCACCGCGCGCACGGCGGCGCAGTTGGTCATCGATGACTGGGACGGGCTCGACACCAACGCCGAGCGCAAGGCGGCGCGGGCGCTCGCCAAAGGCGTGGCCGGCGTGATCCTGCCGCCGCCGTTGTGCGAATCCAAGGTGGTGATCGAAGAACTGGTCAGTGCCGGCGTGCCGGCCGTGGCGATCGCTTCGGGACGCTTCAATCACGATATTTCCAGCGTCCGCGTCGATGACTTCCTTGCCAGCAAGGAGCTCACCGAATACCTCATCCAGATGGGGCATACCCGCATCGGCTGCATCAAGGGTCATCCCAACCAGACGGCAAGCACGCGCCGCTTCGAGGGTTACCAGGCGGCGCTCAGGGAGGCCGGCATCCCGTTTGATCCTGCCCTGGTCCAGCAAGGCTACTTCACCTACCGTTCCGCGCTCCCGGCCGTGGAGACCTTGCTGGCCCTGCGCAAGCCGCCAAGCGCAATCTTCGCCGGCAACGACGACATGGCCGCCGCTGCGATCTCGGTGGCGCATCGGCGCGGACTCGACGTGCCGCGCGATCTGTCCATCGTCGGCTTCGATGACACCTCGGCCGCGACCACCGTCTGGCCCGAGCTCACCACCATTCGCCAGCCGATTGCGACCATGGCCGATTCGGCCATCGACATCCTGCTGCGCACGATTCGCCGCAAGGAAAACGACACTCGGGTAGTGGTCGATCATGTGGTTGCGCATCAGTTGATCAAGCGCGATTCGGTCGCTCCCTACACCGCACCTGCGGGTAAATCGCGGGGCTGACAAGCAGCCCCGCGACTTGGCAATGGCCTCGGTGGGGCGAGGCCAGACCTCGGTGGGGCGAGGCCGTGCGGTTGGGGCGTCGCTCACCGAGCTAGCCTTCCATCTGTTCCAGTTCCTTGCCGCGGGTCTCGTGCACATAGCGCTGCACGAAGAACACCGACACCACGGCGGCTGCGGCATACAGGCCGTAGGCGCCAGCCAGCCCGATGCCGCCCAGCAGGATGGGGAAGCTCACGGTGATGGCGAAGTTCGAGGTCCACTGCGCGGCACCCGCCACGGCCAGGCCCGAGCCACGGATCTGGTTCGGGAACATCTCGCCCAGCATCACCCACATCACC
>DASXND010000498.1:0-16801 GCA_036495265.1 Dyella sp. | reverse complement strand
GTCGCCGGCCGCGGCATCGGCAAGCTGCGCGATGCCGGCATCGTGGTCGAGACGGGGCTGATGCGCGAGCGCGCACGCGAACTCAATATCGGTTTCTTCAGCCGCATCGAGCGCGGACGCCCCTGGGTGCGGGTAAAACTCGCGATGAGCCTGGATGGCCGCACGGCGCTCGCCGATGGCGAGTCGAAGTGGATTACCGGTGACGCTGCACGGGCCGATGTGCAGCGCTGGCGTGCCCGTAGCTCGGCGATCCTTACCGGCTCCGGCACGGTGCTGGCGGACAATCCACGCTTGAATGTGCGCCTGCCCGATGCTGAAGCCTTTACGCCACCCTTGCGCGTGATACTAGATCGTCAACTACGCACGCCCGCTGGTAGCCATGTACTGGACGGCGCCGCGCCCACACTGCTGCTGCATGGCGAGCGTGCAAAGGCGAATGACGAACGTTTCCACACGATTGAGCACGCTGCGGTAGCAGAACAGGGCGATGTCCTGGATTTATCGGCCGTGCTCGGCGTGCTCGCGCATCGTCATTGCAGCGAAGTGCATGTGGAAGCCGGCCCTACCTTGTGCGGCGCGCTGTTCGCCGCCGGTCTGGTCGATGAGCTGTTGATCTACGTGGCGCCCTTGCTGCTCGGCGACACCGCACGGCCGCTGCTGCAGCTACCCTCGTTGACGGCTATGGCTGCGCGTTGGAAATTGCAGACCATCGATCGCCGCGCCGTCGGTGACGACCTTCGATTGTTGTTGCGACCCGCCGCCTAAGTGTGGCGCTCCTTTCGAATTCGAGGCCAAAGGTAAAGGGCATGACCCAGTCGCAGCTGCCGCAGGCGAGCGTATTGACGGAGTCGGAGCGTGCATCGTTCCGCGAACAGGGTTACCTGATCCGCAAGATTCTGGATGACGCCAGTGTCGCCCGTTACGTGGCTGCCGTCGAAGTGTCGCGCCGCGAACGGGGCGATACCCAGCAGATGAGCAACCTGCAATTCCTGCAGCCGGGCAAGGCCATTCGGGGCATCCAGAACATTATCTGTAACGCGGACATGCTTGCCGTGGCCCGTGATCTGCTCGGCGATGGCATCGTCATCGATGGCGCTTCGCTGTTCTACGGCGACGCCGGCATCGATTATCGGCAGGGCTGGCATCGCGACGTGCTGCAGGTGCCCGACGAGCTGATCGACCTGAACTGGTTCAGCGACGACTACGCCTACAACTACGTGCAGATGAATTTGCCGCTGACCATCGACGGCTGCCTGTGGATCGTGCCGGGCAGCCATCGCCGCCAGCTGAACGCGGAGGAGCGTGCGATCTTCGGCAGCACCGAGAAGATGGCGCCGGTGGACGCTGCCGAGCTGAGCGGCGGCAAGCAAATCGTGGTGCAGCCGGGCGAAGCGGTGTTCTACAACAACTACGCCGTGCATCGCGGTTACGGTGGCGTGCTCAAGGACCGGCGTATCACCATCCATCTCGGCTTCCATTCACGTACGCGCCCGCCGACCTGCCACTTCGGTGTGCTCGATCACACCGAGTACACGCTGGATTATCTGTCATCGCTGGAACCGAACGTACGCGAAGCCTTGCGTATTCATCTGGTCGAGCGCGCGAAGCACCCGGAAGTGAACATGTATCACGCCTATCACCAGCAGTTTCTCGGCAAGGAGTTCAAGACCACATGACGACGCCATCCCTACGCTGGGGCATCATCGGTTGCGGCAATGTCACCGAGGTAAAGAGCGGGCCTGCTTTCAGCAGGACGCCGAACTCCTCGCTGGTGGCGGTGATGCGTCGCGATGGCGACAAGGCGCGCGACTACGCGCAGCGCCATGGCGTGGCGCGCTGGTACGACGATGCCGCCGCGTTGATTGCCGATGCGGACGTCAATGCCGTCTATGTGGCAACACCGCCATCGACACACAAGCAGTACGCCCTGATGAGCATCGCCGCGGGCAAGCCGGTCTACGTGGAAAAGCCGATGGCGATGGATGCCGCCGAATGCGAGGCGATCATGCGTGCGGGGCGCGAGGCGAACGTGCCCGTGTTCGTGGCCTACTATCGCCGTGGCCTGCCGCGCTTCCACAAGGTGCGCGATTTGATCTTCGATCAGCAGGTCATCGGCAAGCCACGCATCGTCAACAGCGTATTGCACGAACCACATCATCCGCGTTACCACGACCCGGAGAACCTGCCCTGGCATGTGCGGCCGGAGATTTCCGGTGGCGGCATCTTCATGGACATCGGCTGCCACACGCTGGACATCCTGGACTGGCTGTTCGGCCCCATCGTCTCGGCCAGCGGTCACGCCAGCAATCAGCTCGGCGCCTACCCGGTGGAGGACACCGTGGCGATGTCGTTCGCCTTTGGCAACGGCATGCTCGGTACCGGCGTGTGGCATTTCGGCAGCTACCAGCATCACGATCAGATTGAAGTGATCGGTGATCGCGGCCGGATCACCTTTGCCACCTTCGGCGACGGTCCGATCCGGGTCGAGAACGCCGATGGCGCCAAGGAGCTTCGTATCAACAACCCCCTGCATATCCAGCAGCCGCTGGTCGAAACCATCGTGGCCGAGCTGACCGGCCAGGCCGGTGCGTGTCCGTCCACAGCGGAAAGCGGTGCGCGCACGAGCTGGGTGATGGATCAGGTGTTGCGGGACTATCGCCGCCAGACCGAGCAACCCATCGGGGCATGAGTCGATGCGGGCGGCTGGCCGGACAGATTGTTCAGCTCCATGCACGATCTCGCCCGGGGCGCCGCCAGCGAAGGTGGTAGACTGCAACGGCCGGTTCGCCGGCGAACCACAACGACGTCTTCAGGGCGGGGTGCGATTCCCCACCGGCGGTAGGTACCTTCGGGTATGAGCCCGCGAGCGCTTCCGGCCCTGCCGGAAGGTCAGCAGATCCGGTCCAAATCCGGAGCCGACGGTTGGAAGCTGGCGACAGCATCCAGAAAGTCCGGATGAGAGAAGACGGTACGGTGCACGCCTTCACGGGCGCGTGCCTGCCAGACGCCTTGGGGCGTTTTTCGCATGCTGTCCACGCGGGAAACGTTTCATGTCCAAGCATCGTTATAGCCAGCTTCGTTACCAATCGGTCGCCACCTTCGCCAAGGGGGTGTGCTGATGTTCACTGGGATCATCCAGACCGTGGGCCGCATCGCGCGGCTCGAACCGCGTGGCGGTGATGTGCGGCTGCATGTCGATACGGCCGACCTCGACCTTGCCGATGTGCAGCTGGGCGACAGCATCGCTGTCTCCGGCGTATGCCTGACTGCGGTCACCTTGGAATCGCGGGGCTTCGGCGCGGACGTCTCCAACGAGACGCTGTCGCTCACGACCCTGGGCAAGCTGAAAGCCGGCGATCCGGTCAATCTCGAAAAGGCCTTACGCCTGGCCGATCGTTTGGGCGGCCATCTGGTGTCCGGCCATGTCGATGGCCTGGGCAAGGTCGTATCGATCACGCCGGACGGACGCTCGCTGCGCTGGACCTTCGAAGTGCCGGCCGCGCTGTCGCGCTATATCGCCGCCAAGGGCTCGGTCTGCATCGACGGCACCAGCCTGACCGTCAATGAAGTCGCCGGCCATCGCTTTGGCGTCAACCTGATTCCCCACACAGTGGAGCACACCGCGTTCCATGCGCGCCGCGTGGGCGATGCGGTGAATATCGAAGTGGACGTGGTGGCGCGCTATATCGAGCGACTTATCGGCAGTGGCGATGCGCCGAAGCTCGATGAGGCGTTTCTCAAGCAGCATGGCTTTGCCTGATTAAGGCCGTCATCCCCGCGTTCGCTGGGATGACGAGCAAGTTCTCCGTGGCTCCCAACATTTTTCCGGACAGATCCCATGAGCTTCAACACCATCCCTGAAATCCTCGAAGACATCCGCGCCGGCCGCATGGTCGTGATCCTTGATGACGAGGACCGCGAGAACGAAGGCGACCTGATCATGGCCGCGCAGATGGTGCGGCCCGAGGACATCAACTTCATGGTGCGCGAGGCACGTGGCCTGGTCTGCCTGACCTTGAACGAGCAGCGCACGCGCCAGCTGGGCCTCAAGCCCATGGTCATCGACAATACCTCGCCCTACCAGACCAACTTCACGGTTTCGATTGAAGCGGCGGAAGGCGTCACCACCGGCATCTCGGCCCACGATCGCGCACGCACCATCCAGGTCGCGGTGAAGTCGGATGCGAAGCCGCAGGACCTCTCGCAGCCCGGTCATATCTTCCCGCTCACGGCCCAGCCCGGCGGCGTGCTTACCCGGGCAGGCCATACCGAGGCCGGCTGCGATCTCGCCGCGCTGGCTGGGCTCGAGCCTTCCGCCGTGCTGATCGAGATCCTGCATGAGGACGGCTCGATGGCTCGTCGCCCCGAGCTGGAAATTTTCGCCAGGAAGCACGGCTTGAAGATCGGCACCATCGCCGACCTGATCCGTTATCGCCTGGAAACCGAGAAGACCGTCGAGCGCGTCCACGAAGAAGAGGTGCAGACCGAATTCGGCCCATTCCGCCTGGTCGCTTATCGCGACGCCATCCATCACGGCCTGCATTTCGCCCTGGTGCGCGGCACGGTGGACGACGGCGCGCCGGTGCTGACCCGCGTGCACGTGCGCAACACGTTGTCCGATGTGCTGCATCTGCAGCGCGACGATCTTGGCCTGACCGTCACCTCCGGGCTGCGACGCATTGCCGATGAAGGCCGCGGTGCGTTGCTGGTGCTTTCCGGTGAGGACAGCGCGGACGCCTTGCTGCGTCGCCTCAATCGCCAGCCGGTGGCCCAGGCTCCGGAAGAGGTGCAGCAGCAGGAATGGCGTCAGCTTGGCCTCGGCGCCCAGATCCTGGCCGACCTGGGCATCTGCCAGCTGCGCGTGCTGGGTACGCCACGCAAGATGGTGGGCCTGGGTGGATTCGGGCTTGAGGTGGTCGAGTACGTTTGAGGGGACGGAGCAGGGTTTCGGCCTGGTCACTCCCTCCGAACGCCAGCTTTCTGGGCACATACTCCCGACACACATCCAGACCAGACGCCGCCATGACCCGACTCCGCCTGATCGCCCCCTCCGGCTACCCGCACGATCGTGACGCCATGACGCGCGGCGTAGCGCGCTTGCGCGCCGCCGGTTGCACGGTGGATGGACTGGACGCGCTCGATCGCGTCGAACACCGCTACGCCGGTAGCGATGCCGAGCGCGTAGCCGACCTCAACGCCTTGGCCATCCATCCGTCGTTGCCGGATATCGCGCTGGCCATCCGCGGCGGTTACGGTGCCACCCGGCTGCTCGAACATATCCACTACGGCGCGCTGCGCGAACGCCTCGCCGATGCGGCCACCTTGCTGGTTGGCCATAGCGATTTCACCGCGATCCAGATGGCC
Source organism: Dyella sp. (assembly GCA_036495265.1). Taxonomy (GTDB): domain Bacteria; phylum Pseudomonadota; class Gammaproteobacteria; order Xanthomonadales; family Rhodanobacteraceae; genus Dyella. The sequence continues at coordinate 11,437 of DASXND010000498.1, read as the reverse complement.
TTGTACGCAAAGAGCGGTCTCGTCACCTTCGGTGGCCCCATGCTGGGCGCGGACTTCGGCGCCCCTGATCTGAATCCGCTGATGTGGGAACACTTCTGGCGCGCGGTGTCCGCGCCGGAGGCCTCGGCAAGCTGGGCGACTGCCACGACGACCGAGCTGGACGTCCATGGCCCGCTGTGGGGTGGCAATCTCGCCGTGCTGTGCAGCCTGATCGGCACGCCGTATTTCCCGCGCATCGACGGCGGCATCCTGTTCGTGGAGGACGTGGGCGAACCGCCGTTCCGCATCGAGCGGCTGCTGTATCAGCTGCATCTTGCCGGTGTGCTGGATCGCCAGCGGGCCCTGGTGCTGGGCCATTTCACCCATTGCCGGCCACATGCGTACGACAACGGCTATGACATCGACGCCGCGTTCGAGCAGATCAGCCGGGTGGCGCACCTGCCCGTGGTGCGGGGCTTGCCGTTCGGCCACGAGCCGGACAAGTTCACCCTGCCATTCGGCGTGCCGGCCCGGTTGCAGGTGGCGAACGGGCAGGCCAGCCTCCGCTTTTCCGGCCATCCCCACCTTTCCGCGGCGGTTTCCCGGCCCGATCCGGGCAAGTTGCCCCAAATCCCGTAAAATGTCCGGCCCGCATGGGCCATCGAGCCCTCAGGAAGCGTTTACCCATGAAGATCATCGAAGGCGATTTCGCCACGCCCAAAGGCCGTTTTGCCATTGTCGCCGGCCGTTTCAACGGTTTTGTGGTCGAGCCCCTGGTGGCCGGCGCGCGTGACGTGCTGGTGCGCCATGGCGTGAAAGACGACGCCATCGAGCTGATCCGCGTGCCGGGCGCCTGGGAAATCGCGTTGGCGGCGCATAAGCTTGCGAACTCGGGCAAGTATGCGGCGGTGATCGCGCTGGGCGCGGTGATCCGTGGTTCCACCCCGCATTTCGACTTTGTGGCCGGCGAATGCGCCAAGGGCCTGGCCCAGGCGGCGTATGCTTCCGGGGTGCCGGTGGCGTTTGGCGTACTGACCACCGACAGCATCGAGCAGGCCATCGAGCGTTCCGGCACCAAGGCCGGCAACAAGGGCGCCGATGCGGCGCTGGCCGCGCTCGAGATGGTCAACCTGTACGGAAAGCTGTGATGAGCCAGCGTCCCGAAGGCATCGATCTCGCTGCACGTTCGCGCGCCCGCCGGCGCGCGCTGCAGGCGTTGTACGCGTGGCAGCTCAGCGGCAGCCACATGAACGCGGTGATCGATCAGTTTCGCCACGAGCAGGACATGGAAGTGGCCGATCTCGAATACTTCGAGGACCTGCTGCGTGGGGTGGAGCGCAACATCGACGCGATCGACATCAGCCTCAAGCCCTTCGTGGACCGCGACGTCGCCCAGATCGACCCGATCGAGCGTGCCGCGCTGCGCCTGGCTGCTTACGAGTTGAAGTACCGCCCGGACGTGCCGTACCGGGTGATCATCAACGAGGCCATCGAGGTTACCAAGCGCTTTGGCGCCGACCACGGCCACAGCTACGTCAATGGCGTGCTCGACAAGCTGGCCGGCACCCTGCGTGCCACCGAGAAGCGCGGCTGATGTCTGGCCCCAACGGGCGCGCCATCGAGAGTCTGGTGCCCGTGCTCGAAACCGAGCGACTGCGGCTGCGCGCGCATCGGGCTGACGACCACGCTGCCTGCACGGCGATCTGGTCTGATGCGGACGTCACCCGCTATGTCGGCGGCCGTCCGTTCAGCGCCGAGGAAGTATGGAAGCGGCTGCTGCAATACGCAGGCATGTGGAGCCTGCTGGGTTATGGCTACTGGGCCGTCGAGGAAAAAAGTAGCGGCCGCTATATCGGCGACATCGGCTACGCCGATCTCAAGCGCGATCTGGAGCCTTCGTTGGAAGGCATGCTGGAGTTTGGCTGGGTGCTGGCACCATCGGCGCATGGCAGGGGCTATGCGAGCGAAGCCGTTGCCGCTGTAACCGCCTGGGGCGATCAACACCTCGGCGCGCTGCGCGCCGTCTGCATCATCGCCCCGGAGAACCTGCCGTCGATCCGCGTGGCCGAGAAAGCCGGCTTCCGGCCGTGGCAGGAAACCACGTATCACGGCAGCCCAACGCTCGTTTTCAGCCGCTAATCTCGAGTGCGGCACCGGTTGATCCACACAGGTCGCAAGCCATGGAATTTCGCCTGATCGATCGCATCCGTGAACGCACCGCGCAAGGCCGCGAAGACGTGCGCCTCGGTATTGGCGATGACGCCGCCCTGGTGGCCCCACCGGTGGGGCAGGAGATCGCCATCGCGATCGACACCCTGGTCGAGGGTGTGCATTTTCCACAAGGTACGGCAGCCGCCGATATCGGCTGGAAATCGCTGGCGGTGAATCTCTCCGACCTTGCCGCGATGGGGGCCAGCCCGGCATGGGCGCTGCTGGCGCTTACGCTGCCGCCGCATGCGGCCGAATACCATGCGCAATTCATCGACGAATTCGCCAAGGGCTTTGCCCAGCTCGCACAACCGCATCGATTGGCCCTGATCGGCGGCGATACCACGCGTGGCGCCCTGACGGTAAGCGTGGCCGTCCATGGCTTCGTGCCGCCCGGCAAGGCGCTGACGCGCGCCGGTGCGCGGGTCGGTGACCTGGTGCTGGTGACGGGAACCCTCGGTGATGCCGCCGCAGGACTGCAGTTGCTGCAGCAGGGGGTGCGCATCGATGAAGGCGATGGCCGCGCCGCCTATCTGATTGAACGCTTGAACCGCCCTACGCCCCGCTTGGCGGTCGGACTCGCCTTGCGCGAGCGTGCCAGCGCCTGCATCGATGTGTCCGACGGCCTGCTCGCCGACCTTGGCCATCTCTGCGCGGCAAGCGGACTCGGCGCGGAGATCGACGCGGCCTTGCTGCCGCGCTCATCCATGTTGCTCGGTGCCTTCGACGAGGCCAGCGCGCGCGACTTCGCCCTCACCGGCGGCGACGACTATGAGTTGTGCTTTACCGTGCCGTCCGCGCGGGTGGCTGAAGTGCAGACCGATCTGGCCCGCATGGGCTGCGGTGCCACGCGGATCGGCCGCATGGTGGAGGGCGACCAGGTGCGCGTACGCGATGAGCACGGCCAGTGGCTGGAAGTGACGCGTCGCGGCTGGGATCATTTCGCCCCATGAGCGATAAAAAGATCCTCACCCCCGAGCAACGTCGACGCCTGCTTGCCACGCCGGCGGGTTGGCTCGCCTGCGGTTTCGGCTCGGGCCTGGCGCCCGTGGCACAGGGTACGTTCGGCTCCTTGGCGGCAATCCTGCCCTGGCTGTTGCTGCGCAGTTTGCCGCTACAGCTCTACGTCTTCGGGTTGCTGGTGGCATTCGTGGTGGGCGTGTGGGCTTGCAGCCTGGCGGGCCGCGCGCTCGGCGTGGACGATCACCGCAGCCTCGTGTGGGACGAATTCGTCGGTTTGTGGATCGCCTTGATCCCCGCGCTGCTGGCGCCCTGGTGGAGTGTCGTTATCGGCTTCGCCCTGTTTCGCCTGTTCGATGTGTGGAAGCCCTGGCCCATCGGCTGGCTGGATCGCCGCCTCAAGGGCGGCCTCGGTGTGATGGTGGATGACGTCGTGGCTGGCCTATTCGCGGCTATCGTGCTGGCGGTGGTGCAGGCTCTAGTGCACGTTTGAACTTGCATGGCGCGAGGGTCGCCACGTTCCATTGATGGTGGCGGGTTCAGATCACCCTGGTGCCGTGCGCCTTGGAGCAGGGGCCAGCGCAGGCGGTGCATAGGAATAATTCCTGTAAAGGTGGGCAACGGCGGCCTAAAGCCTTTACGTATCACGCATAGCAGTGTTACATCTGGTGCCATCCGGGACAGGGGCGTTTGGACGTCCACGGCGCACTGACTTTTGCCTGCCATACGACGGCAGTACACGTGTACCAGTGCGTTGGTGCTTCGGCGCGTTGGGCGTCAGATCCTGCGGTCGCGCGAGCGCCATGAGGCGTTCACAGGCCAGGTCGGCTATATCGGGGACCGCGATTTTCCGGACATCGACGCTGCAGCGACCTGGCGGCGTCGGCGGTGAATGGCGTAGCGCCCCGTTGTTGCACGGCCTGACGCCAGTTCCAGGCATTCGATTCACTTCTAGGGGGTGTTATGCGTAGGCTTCTAATCAAGAGTGCATGTCTGCTCGCGGTGCTGATTGCACCGTCGGTCGTCTCTGCGGCGGGCAGCTTACCTCCGGGACCCTGCCGGTTGATCGACCCGTCGACCTGCCCCAACGCCAACGAACTGGTGAAGTCCTCAGGCTTCGCCCAGGCCTTGGCACATTTCGCGAACAGCACGAAAGCCAGCTACTTCCGTTCCAATCGTTCCTTGAGCGAACAAGCGCTCGCGGCCCTGGGAGGTACGCCGGAAAACGTCGTACGGCTGGAGGACAAGCGTTTCCTGTTTGCGGCCGCTCCATCGCACGACCGCGGGGGTGACGCGGCCGTGGTGATCCTCAATGAGTTCGGCCAGATCCAAGCCTTGGGCTTCTCCAGCTTCCATTGCGACGTGGCCTGCGAGGACCATCGCTATCTGGATTTCTACGTGAGGAAGGACACCCAGGACGAGACGGTGCTCGCGGTGCTGAAGACGTGGGGAACGAGCGACAAGATCCACAAGGCCGTATGGCGTTCGGACGCCGACGATGGCCTGGACGGGCGCACGGCAGTCCATTTGCTTCCCTGATGGCACCAGGTCATAGCGTCAGGCGCCGAATGGCCCTGCGCTTTCGCCAGAGGCTCGCGGACATCAAGGCGGATGTCGGCGAGCGACGATACCCAGCGTTGGACGGGCAGGGCTTCCAGCCGACGTGGCATCGAGCCTGCCAAGGACGCTACCCCGCCTTTGCCTCCAGCACGATGCGATAGCGCGCCTTACCCTCCTCCAGGTGTTTTAGCGCTTCGTTGACCTGATTCATGGGGAACATTTCCACCTGCGGGCGGATGTCATGGCGGGTCGTGAAGTCGAGCAAGGTGGCAATGTCGATAGGTGAGCCGGAAGGCGAGCCGGAGACTTCGCGTTGCGCCATGATCAGCGAGAACGCGGATACAGGGATGGGCTCCAGCACGGCGCCGACCACATGCATGCGTCCGCGCGGTGCCAGCGTGGCGATGAACGCGTTCCAGTCCATCGGCACATTGACGGTCACCAGCAGCAGATCCAGCGAGCCGACGATGGCGCCAATCGCATTGGCATCGCGGCTGGAGACGACATGATGAGCGCCGAAACTGCGCGCCTCATCCGCCTTGGCCGCGGTGGAGGTGAAGGCCGTCACTTCGCAGCCCCAGGCCTTGGCAAACTTGATCGCCATATGGCCAAGGCCGCCGATGCCCACGACGCCGACGCGGGCGCTGGGGCTGATGTCGTAGGCGAGAAACGGCTTGAGTACGGTGATGCCGCCGCACAGCAGCGGACCGGCGCTGGCCAGGTGGATGCCTTCCGGTAGCGGAATGGTCCAGGCCCAGTGTGCGCGGACCTTGTCGGCGAACCCTCCCTGATGCCCGCCGATCGTGGGCACCGATTGAGCGCAGAGGTTCTGGTGGCCCGACAGGCATTGGCGGCAATGCATGCAGGTTTCCGCGGTCCAGCCGATGCCTACGCGCTGGCCGAGCTTCAGGCCCTTGGCCTGCGGGCCAAGGCCAGTCACGCGGCCGATCACTTCATGTCCCGGCACGAAGGGGAAGCGGGACATGCCCCACTCGTTGTTGATCATGGACAGGTCGGAATGACAGACGCCGCAGTAGTCCACGGCGACCTCCACCTCCTCGGCGCCGAGCGGCCCGAGCTCAAAATCGCTGAGAACCAGCGGCTTGCCCGCCTCTTGCACGGCCCAACCCTTCATGAGTGACATGGCGTGGTTCCTTTGGCGAATGGGATGCGAGCGTCTAAAACACCGGAGCCTAGCCGGCAGCGCGTTGGCGTGACGTATAGGAGGGGGGCAAGAGCAGCCATGCTGGACGCGGGCCGCATGCTGTTGGCATGCTGATCCATCCCCATGCAAGCGGAGTACCCCATGCAATACCGACGTCTTGGAAAATCCGGCCTGCAGTTGTCGGCACTGTCGTTTGGCGCCTGGGTCACTTTCGGCAAACAGGTGGGACGGTCGCTGGCGCGTGACCTGCTGGCGATGGCATACGATCGCGGCGTCAATTTCTTCGACAACGCCGAAGTCTACAATCATGGCGTGGCCGAAACCCTGATGGGCGACGTGCTCGCCGACCTGCGTTTTCCGCGTGACAGCTACTGCGTGTCGAGCAAGGTGTTCTTCGGCGCGACCGAATATCCGCTGCCAACCCAGCGAGGGCTGTCGCGCAAGCACGTGATCGAAGCCTGTCACCAGGCCTTGCAACGGTTGCGTGTCGAGCATCTCGATCTGTACTTCTGCCATCGCCCTGATCCGGATACGCCGATCGAGGAAACCGTGGCGGCCATGGATACCCTGGTGCGACAGGGCAAGGTGCTCTATTGGGGCACCAGTGAATGGCCCGCCGAGGCGATTGGCGAGGCCCATCGGGTGGCACGCGAGAACCATCTTTACGCACCGGTGATGGAGCAACCGCAGTACAACTTGCTGCATCGAGAACGGGTGGAGCAGGAGTACGCGCCGCTCTACGACAAGTACGGCATGGGCACCACGATCTGGTCGCCCCTCGCGTCCGGCTTGTTGAGCGGCAAGTACAACGATGGCGTGCCTGCCGATGGGCGTTTGGCGCAACCGGGCTATGAGTGGTTGCGCGACGCGATCCTGGAGCAGGGGGGCGACAAGATCGCCAAGGTGCGCAACCTCGCCCCGATCGCCGCCGATCTCGGCGTGACCCTGGCGCAGTTGTCGATCGCCTGGTGTCTGGTCAATCCGCAGGTGTCGACGGTGATGCTGGGGGCGAGTCGGCTGGAGCAGTTGGAGCAGAATCTGGCTGCGCTGGAGGTAGTGGCGAAGTTGGATGCGGGCGTGCTCAAGAGGATTGATGAGGCATTGGGGTGATGAGGCGCTAGGCGCGCGAGACCATTACTTGTAGGAGCGCACCTTGTGCGCGATCACGGCGTTACCGCTCCGTAGGTTGTTCACTCGGGCCATCCTTGGCCCTCGCCCTGCGGGCAGCTGGCGCTGTGCAAAGCGGCAATCCTGCCGCTTTGTCACTCGGGCCATCCCTGGCCCTCGCCCTGCAGGCAGCTGGCGCTGTGCAAAGCGGCCATCCTGCCGGATGGTCGCGCACAGGGTGCGCTGTTACATGGAAACCTCGCACGGTGGGGACCTGCTGGCTCCGTAAAGCCATTTTGCGCCCGCCCGAACGCCGAGCCCGGCCGCTCCCGCTTCCTTTTCCACGCGCACCATGCACGGCCACCGGAACGCACTTACCGCCGGCCCACATCGTCAAAAAAGGAGATGCCTCCGCATGAAGCCACTTACCGTTTTCCTCTCCACCTGCGTCGCTGCGGCATTCATGTCGTTTGCCCATGCCGAAACACCCGAGTGGACTCAGCCGCAAAAGCCTTTCCGTATCTATGGCAACACGTACTACGTGGGTACCAAGGGGCTTAGCGCGATCCTTGTCGCTTCACCGCAGGGGCTGGTGCTGATCGACGCCCCCATGGAGCGCAATGCGCCGCAGATTGAAGCCAATATCAAGGCGCTCGGATTTCGGCTGGCCGACATCAAGCTGATCCTCAATACCCACGCGCACTTCGATCATGCGGGCGCCATCGCCACGCTCGCCCGGGACAGTGGTGCCCGGGTGGCAGCGAGCGCGGCGGGGGCGAAGGCGCTGATGCTGGGCGGCAAGGATCCGGAAGATCCGCAATACGGTGAAGCGTCGCCATTTGCACCCGTCGCCAAGGTGACCGTGGTGGCGGATGGTGAGGTGGTGCGCGTGGGCGACAGCGCGATGACTGCGCACTACACACCCGGCCATACACCCGGTAGCACGACGTGGACGTGGCAAGCGTGCGATGCCGGTCGCTGCCTCAACCTGGTCTACGCGGACAGCCTCAGCTCCATCAGCGCGGACGGTTTTCACTACACCGATGATGCGGCCCATCCGCACCGTGTGGAGGACTTTCGCCATGGCATCGACACCATCGCGGGCTTGCCGTGCGACATCCTGATCACGCCACATCCGGAGCAGAGCGATTTCCTGGTCAAGGTGGCGCGGCGCGATGCCGGTGCGAAATCCGATCCGCTCATCGACACCGCTGCTTGCCGAACCTATGCCGAAAGCGGCCGCGCGATGCTGAATGCCCGGCTCGCGAAGGAGAGGGCGCAGGACTCAGGCGCCCCGGCTCATTGAACAACAACCCGGCGGGACGAATCAGGCAGTTGACACTCAAATGAGACTCATTATCATCTAATGGTCACTTCCGAATTGCGGAGTTCCATCATGACGATGACCGTCTTGTCTCAGCCTCACGCTGCTGAAGCGCTGGCCCGCCCGTTTCGCCTGCTCAGCCTCAAGCCAACCCCGGCGGCCGACACTTCGGCGACGCGGCGCATCTCGAGCCAGCTGCTGCTGAACGGCGAGCGTGAGCTGGTGATCCAGCATCAGGGCAGCGAATACCACCTGCGGCTCACCCGCAACGACAAGCTGATCCTGACGAAATAATTCGCCGTCCCCCGTGGAGCGGTTCTTGGGCAAGGATGCCCTTTCTCCCCTTGCCGGCTCCGAGGCCGGCGACGCACTCCAGGCCTATCGCCACGCCGTTCCCGCGGAACGCCAGCCGGGTCGCCCCCTGCAAGGAGCAATGACAATGCTTGGCTGGCTCACTCACGCCTTCACTGCGAAGTGTCGGTTGGCAGACGCCGGACCGATCACCCGCTGTTCGGTACCCATGTCGGGCGTCGAACTGGCATCCCGTCTGCCGCTGCTCGGTGGCGTGCTGTACCTGCCGGCGCCACCTTCGGCGCAGCAGGACCTGCCGGTGTCCACCGGCTGGCTGGTGGCGCGGCGCGAGCTGGCGCCGCTGTTCGAAACGCGCGAACTCGTCGCCGCCTGCATGATTGGTGCAGACGGACCGCGCGAATGGATCGACTGCATGGATGCGCAAGCTCGCCCGCGCGCGCGCTTGCACCTGTTGCCGGATACCGACTATCTCGCCTGGGACGCCCTGCTCGCCGAGAGCCGGCTGCTACCGGCGGCGCCGTTGCATCCGGAGCGAATGGTGTGTCGGGCGGCCAGCGCCACGCTCGTCCATTTTCGCCATGGTCGGGTGGGTGCGCTGCAAATCCTTGAGACCGCACCACTCGCGCAGGTGTCGGCGCTGGGGCGGGGTATCGCGAGCGACGTCGCCCGCGCCGCGGCCGTCGAGCTCGGGCCGATGCTGGGCTGAGCCGGGCGCGGACGCTTGTCCGTCTGTCCGTCCATCTGTCCGCGGACAACAGTCCGGCCCGGATCGTGGTCAGTAACGTATTGAAAACAAGCAAATAAAGCATCGATTTTCAGTTGGCACGCCGCTTGCTGACATAGGTCCAGGGGCCGCACTGTCCGCGGCCAGGGACACATCGATGATTCGCGACACCTCCGCTCAAGACCGACTGGTCGAGGTCAAACCCAATCGCAAACGTCGCCTGCTGTTGATCGGCGGTGGCGTGGCCATGCTGGTGCTGCTAGCGCTGTTCGCACCGCGCATCGGCCGCTTGTTTTCGGCGGATGCCTCGGTGAGTGCCTCTCGTCTGGCCTTCGCCACGGTCCAGCGCGGTTTGTTCGTGCGCGATATCGCGGCCGAGGGCAAGGTCGTCGCGGCCGTCAGCCCGACGCTGTACGCCACCTACGGTGGTGCCGTCGTCTTGAAGGTGCACGCGGGCGATGCGGTGAAAAAGGGCCAGCTGCTCGCCACCATCGACAGTCCCGAGCTGACCAACAAGCTGGCGCAGGAGCAGAGCGCCGCCGATGCGATGCAGGTGGACTATCTGCGCGCCCAGATCGACGCGCGCAAGAAGCGCGGTGAATTGCAGAAGTCCTACGACAACGCGCAGATCGATCAGCAGGGCGCACAGCGCGACCTGGCGCGCTACGAGAAGGCCTTCACGCAAGGCGCCGTACCGAGCATGAACGTGGACAAGGCCAAGGACGAACTGCAAAAAGCCAAGATCACCATGACGCATGCCCAGGCCGACCTGAGCACGGACAGCAACAGCCTCGAGTTCGACATTCAGTCCAAGAAGCTCGCACATGAACGCCAGCTGCTGCTGGTGAAGGACCTGCAGCGCCAAGTGGACGACCTCAACGTGAAATCGCCCGTGGATGGCCAGGTCGGCCAGCTGTTCATCGCCGAACGTGCCACCGTGGCCAAGGACGCGCAGCTGCTCAGCGTCATCGATCTCTCCGCGCTCGAAGTGGAAATGAAGGTGCCGGAAAGCTTCGCCCGTGACCTGGGTATTGGCATGGCGGGTGAAATCACCGGCAACGGCAACACCTGGAAGGGCCTGGTCAGCGCCATCTCGCCTGAAGTGGTCAACGGCGAAGTGGCGGCACGCCTGCGCTTCGATGGCGAGACGCCCAAGCAGCTGCGCCAGAACCAGCGCCTTTCCGTGCGCATCCTGCTCGACAGGCGCGACAACGTGTTGACGGTGCAGCGTGGTTCCTTCGTCGACGAATCGGGTGGCAGCTACGCCTACGTCGTGCGCGACGGCATCGCCGAGAAACACCCGATCCGCGTGGGTGCCAGCAGCATCGACAAGGTAGAAATTCTCGATGGCCTGAAGGAAGGCGACAACATCGTGATCTCCGGTACCGACAGCTTCAAGGGCGCTGCCCGCATCGCCATCAGCAACTAACGACCAAAGCCCTCCCTCGCATGCAAGGGGAGGGGCGAAAACCACCACCGAGGAAGCACACATGCTCAAGATGACTCACCTGTCCAAGGTCTACCGCACCGAAGTGGTGGAGACCTACGCGCTGCGCGACTTCAACATCAACGTGAAAGAAGGCGAGTTCGTCGCCGTGACCGGCCCGTCCGGCTCCGGCAAGACCACCTTCCTCACCATCGCGGGCCTGCTGGAAACCTTCACTGGTGGCGAGTACCACCTGGATGGCGTCGAGGTGAGCAACCTCAACGACAACGCGCGTTCGAAGATCCGCAACGAGAAGATCGGCTTCATCTTCCAGGCGTTCAACCTGATTCCCGACCTCAATGTGTTCGACAACGTCGAAGTGCCGTTGCGCTATCGCGGTATGAAGGCGGCCGAGCGCAAGCAGCGCATCATGGATGCACTGGAGCGCGTGGGCCTGGCCTCGCGCGCCAAGCACTATCCGGCCGAGCTCTCCGGTGGTCAGCAGCAGCGTGTCGCTATCGCCCGCGCCCTGGCTGGTTCGCCGCGCCTGCTGCTGGCGGACGAACCGACCGGCAACCTGGACACCCAGATGGCGCGCAGCGTGCTGGAACTGCTGGAAGAGATCCACCGCGAGGGCGCCACCATCGTGATGGTGACGCACGACCCCGAGCT
>DASXND010000497.1:0-2917 GCA_036495265.1 Dyella sp. | reverse complement strand
CGGCGGCAGAGATCGCCCAGCACGGCACCCGCTTCGACGGAGGAGAGCTGGTCCTTGTCGCCGAGCAGGATCAGCCTCGCATCATCCGGTAGCGCGGCCAGCACGGCCGACATCATCTCCAGGTCGATCATCGAGGCTTCGTCGATGACCAGGACGTCCAGGTGCAGCGGATCGCTGCTGTCGTGGCGGAAGCGGCGCGTATCCGGTCGTGCACCCAGCAACCGGTGCAGGGTATCGACCTGGCTGGGAATCGTTGCGCGCACGTCGTTGTCGACATCGAGTTGTGCGATCTGCGCGCTGATCGATGCCTGCAATCGAGCCGACGCCTTGCCGGTGGGCGCGGCCAGACGAATGCGCAGCGGACGGGGAGAGTAGTTTCGCTGCAGCGTTTGCAGCAGGCCAAGCAGGCGCACCACGGTGGTGGTCTTGCCGGTGCCCGGGCCACCCGTGATGACGGTGAAGGCGCCGCGTGCGGCCAGCGCACAGGCGATCCGCTGCCAGTCGGGGCCGTGGCTGGCCTCGGCAGGAAACAGGCGCACCAATTGCTCAGCCAAGTGTGGCGGCGCGCTAGGCGACAGGGCCAAACGGCGGCCGATGGCCAGCGCCACGCGCTGCTCGTGATTCCAGTAACGGCGCAGATAGAGCCGTTTGCCGTCGAGTACCAGGGGTGAGCCGGCACGATCACCCGCGTCCGGCGAGGCGACGAGTATCGAGTCGGTCAATGAAGTTGGATCGGCGGTTGCTGCTGCAATCAGCGCGCGCCAGTTCGAAGGCCAGGCGAACTCTTCCGCCAGTTGCTCCCACGAGGCCAGGTCGAGGCAAAGATGTCCGTCAGCCTGTTGCCGACTCACCAGCGCGCCAAGCAAGGGGAGCACGGCCGCGGCATGGGCATCCTGCGCGGCGAGGAAGCGGGCGAACGCGACGTCGAGCGCACGCAGCGTGCCGCGCTCGCTGGCCTGGTCCAGCAGGTCGAGCCTGGCGTCATGCCGCATGGGCGTGCACTCCCGTGGCAAACAGGCGATCCATCGCGTCGATCAGCGCCCACGGCAAACGCTCCTGGTGAACCCCATGGCCAGCGTCGTCAATGCCGCGCAGATACAAATAGGCCACACCGCCCATATGACGCTCGTAGTCATAGCCCTGCAGGCGTGCGCGCAACTGGCGATGCAGGGCCAGCGTGTAGATCGCGTACTGCAGGTCATAACGCTCGCGCAGGATCGATTCGCGCATGGTCGCTGCTGTATAGGCGCTGGCGTCGTTGCCGAGCTTGTTCGATTTGTAGTCGATCACGTAGTAGCGCCCCTGGTATTCGACCACCAGGTCGATGAAGCCCTTGAGCAGTCCATTGATGCGTTCGGCCAGCAACGGCGTGCGCGACTGGCCATCGAGCGAGTGCGTGGTGACCAGGCGGTCGAGCGCCAGCGTGTCGACCTGTTGGGCCTCGAACCAGAACTCCATTTCGGCGTAGTAGCTGTCCACGCCGGCAAGGCTGGCCGATACGCCATCGGGCAAGGCCAGTGGTGCGCGCAGCAAGGCGGGCATCCAGCGCGACAGCAGCGGAATGTCGGCTTGCCAGCCGCGCCGTTGGCAGCGTCGGGCGATTTCCTTTTCCAGTCCGGCGGCGTCATCCGCGACGGCAGCGAATCCCTCGTCGGCCGCCCACTCGAGCAGGTCGTGGAGGAAGGTGCCGGCCTCGGCGCCGGCGTGGAAGGCGTGCATACCCCGCGCCTTGGTGGGCAGAAAGTCCGCCATGGCGGGTTGCTCGCTGCCCAGCTCGATAAGCACGTCCTGCGTCGCCGTCTCCGGCGCGGGTAGCGGGACCTGTTCCGCCTCGGCATATTTCAACGAGCTGTAGCTGGCGACCCACCAGCGTTCCTGGGCTCCGCCGGTATAGGTGCGCGCGTCCCACAGCGGCGTGATGTCTTCTTCGGGCGTTTTGAGCGGGTGCTGTTCTGGCTGCTGCAGCGTCTGGATGGACAGGCCCGGATGGTCGCCACGCAGTGCGTCGAGGCGGCGCATCAGCCCGCCCGGCTGGATCACGTCGCCACCGGACAGCACATGGCCAAAGGCCGACGTGTGCAGCGGAGATGTCCTGGCCCCGCCCACGTTTGCGACGCCGAGCCAGCACGCATAGCGCGCGCGGGTCAGTGCGACGTAGAGCAGGCGTAGGTCTTCCTGCAGGCGCTCACGATCGGCGAGTGCGCGAGCCGCATCGTCGGCGCGCAGGTCCATCTGGGGTTCGCCTTCCGCGTCATGCCACAGGAAGCTGTCATCGCGTTTCACCTCGCGTGCGGAACAGATGAAAGGCAGCAGCACCAGCGGGTATTCCAGTCCCTTCGACTTGTGGATGGTCACCACCTTGATCAACGCGGCCTCGCTTTCCAGGCGCACGATCTGTTCCTCCGCGGTTTCCGCCTGCGGGTCGATCGCCGTGGCCATCTGCGTCGTCAGGTAGCGGATCAGCGCGTGATCGCCGTCCAGGCTGGCGGCCGCGTGCTGCAGCAGCTCGGCCAGGTGCAGCAGATTGGTCAGCGCGCGTTCGCCGTCGGGCTGCGCGAGCAGGTGAGCCGGGAGATCAAAGGCATGCAGCAAGTCGTGGAGCATGGCCAGCACGCCATGGCGCTGCCAGGTGTCATGCAATTGGCGGAAGCGCTCGCCACAGGCTTCCCAGTAATGTTCGTCGAGATTGAGGCGGTCCAGTTCCGCGTCGCTTTGTCCCAGCGTCGGTGTGGCCAAGGCGGCGCGCATGCTGCGGTCGGACCCCGGGTCTGCACACGCTTGCAACCAGCGCAGCAGATCGGTGGCCTCGGCCGAGGCATACACCGACTCGCGATCGGACAGATAGACGCTCTTGAGACCACGCCGCTGCATTTCACCGCGCACCTTCGCCGCTTCGTTGCCGTTGCGCACGAGGATG
>DASXND010000496.1:0-6157 GCA_036495265.1 Dyella sp. | reverse complement strand
TCATGCGAACAACCTCACCCAGGTGATCCTGCATGGGTCGCAGCTGCGCGTGGGTGCTCAACATGTCTTCATGCCGTCGTTTGGTCGCGCGTATTCGGACGCGGAAATTGCTGCGTTGTCCAACTACGTCGTTAGCCATTTTGGCGGGCAGCAGGGCACGCTTAGCGTGGAAGACGTAGCGAAGCGTCGATGAAGCGCCTGCAGCAGTAGCGGGCGCGGCTGGCACAGGGCGTCTGATGCGCCGTTCGATCAGAAGGGCGGCTATCACCGCGCATGGATCTTCGCTTCGCCTCCATGCGACCTCGGAGTTCGGTGTCGGCACTTTCGTGGCACGCGTTTGGAATGCCCTCTTTGATCCAGGGCAGACGTTCTAAAATGGTATCGGATCGGCTTCGCCCCCAGGTCAACCCCCAATGAGTCTTGTGTGATCAGGAAGAACCCATGAGCGAGATCGACGCCCGGCTGGCGACCTTGGGCTTGACGCTGCCGCCGCCCTTCACGATACCCGCCGGACTGAGCTTGCCGTTCGAGTTCGTCCAGGTGATCGGCACGAGAGTACTCATCTCGGGCCACGGACCCCAGGGTGGGGATGGCTTGATGGCAGGACCTTTTGGCAAGGTGGGGGCCGAACTCTCGGTCACTGAGGGTTACCAGGCAGCGCGATTGGTCGCGCTCTCCATGCTCGCCAGCCTCAAGCGCACGATTGGCGAGCTGGATCGGGTGGATCGTTGGCACCGTGTCTTTGGCATGGTCAACTCGGCGCCCGGATTCACGCAACAGCCGCAGGTCATCAATGGATTCTCGGACCTCATCCTTGAGCTGTACGGACCTGCGCGGGGCGCCCATACCCGCAGTGCCGTTGGCATGGCGGAGCTCCCATTCAACATTCCGGTGGAAATCGAAGGCGAACTTTCGCTGCGCCCTTGAGGTACGACGGTTGTCGCCTGGCAAATCCTGCGGCCAGCACGACCTCCGCAGGGCATCGTGACTGAGACAGACAGGGATTACATCGCTGGTGTGCGAGCGTCTGAAGGCGAGATCCACCCATGGCTAAAATCATTCATTCCATCAACGCGACGCTTAACGGCAGTTGCTCACACCACGATGCGATAGCTGACGCTGAGCACCACGGCTATGCAGCCGATCTGCTCAGCTCCGCGGATGCACTGCTTTTTGGAAGAACGACCTTTGATCTCTTTGCTGGGTTCTGGCCTCAAGCAGCATCGAGTACCGAGCTTCCGTCGCATACCGTTTCGCTCGGTAGGGCGCTTGGGCGGGTAAAGAAGTACGTACTCACAAAGCGACAGCTGATATCGGACTGGGATAACACATTTCAACTATCGGGCCAGCTTGACCTGGAAATTGAGAGTCTGCGGCGATCGATTGGCGGCACTATTGTGATCTTCGGCAGCCCTGGGCTGGCTTCGTCGCTCGCTGCGATTGATCAGATCGACGAGTATCACATTCTGTTTCAGCCATTCGTCGTCAATTCGCAGCCCAAACTCTTTGAATCGGTTGGCTCGCGATTGTCACTGCGCATGATGAGCGTTACGCCGTTTGCTTCAGGGGTACTGCTCACAAAATTCCTGCGCCAGTGAGTGTCCGCATTCAGACCGACGAAGACATTGCAGATATAGAAAGGGCTTATCGGCAAACCGCATGTATTTCATCGCAGTAGCACGTGGTCGCCTATCTTGAAGCCAGGATCGGTGTTGTGCGTTACGCGCCCCGCAAAGTCGAGGCCCGGAACCAATGCCTCCCTATGCACTCACGTCGGACCAACCCAAGAAGGCAGCCCTCGCGTTGAATTGCGGCTCGGCCACGTTCGCCGGCGGTATCGGCGGCTCGGGTTGCCGTGCGTGAGGTTTGTAAAACGACGGCGTGATGGTAATAAAGCAGTGCCCTTACTGCTGAGCCCGGACATGCACAACCTCCCTCCGTTCCATCTCGCCTTTCCAGTGACCTCGCTGACCAACGCGCGTGCGTTCTATGGCGAGCTGCTGGGTTGTCCGGAAGGCCGATCCAGCGAGAGCTGGGTAGACTTTGATTTCTACGGACACCAGATCGTGGCTCACCTTGCGCCGGAAGAAGCGCGCGCTGTCACCGCGCACGACGTGGATGGCGACGCTGTGCCGGTTCGCCACTTCGGCGTGGTGCTGTCGATGGGCGACTGGCAGGCGCTGGCAGAACGACTGGAAGCCAGGGGCACGCGTTTCGTCGTCGCGCCGCATATTCGCTTCAAGGGACAGCCTGGCGAGCAGGCCACCATGTTTCTGCTCGATCCCTGCGGCAATGCCCTGGAGTTCAAGGCCTTCGCGGACCGTTCGCGGTTGTTCGCCAAATGAAAGCAGAAGACCTGCAGCGACTGGTGACGATCACCATGCCTTATGGCAAGTACCAGGGCCGCCTGATTGCCGACCTGCCGGGCGCCTACCTCGCATGGTATGCCCGCAAAGGCTTTCCCCCCGGCGACTTGGGCGGCCTGTTGGCATTGGCGCTTGAGCTCGATCACAACGGCCTGAAGTCGCTGCTCGATCCGCTGAGAAAGCGAAAATAAGCCGGACTCGCAAGGCAGGCTTCAACGGGGAATCGTTGCCCAGATCTATGCCGACCGCTTCTGAGCCTTGCTTCGAAGGCGAGGGTGACTCGGGCTTTGCCGTGCTGCCGCGCCTGCAATCCAGGCCCGAGTCTCCGTCAACACTTCATCGGAGAGCTTTGGATCATCGCTCAGCCGGGCCAGGATCAGCGCGCCGACCATAGCCGCCCAGCTACCGATGGCCTGCTGGCGTTTTTCGGCCAACTCCGAACCCGGCGTGCTCTCAGTCAGGCGCTCGATCTGGTGTCGGAGTCCGGCGGTCATCGCCGTGCGAGCCTTGGGCGATTGGCGGATGGTCTCGGCAGCAAGTCCTGCCGTCGCACACCCGCCCGCCAGGTCGTCGCAATGCTGCAGCGACAGGTAGCTCGTGACGTATTCGGCCAGATCAATCTCTTCCCCGGCCCCAGCGGCAAGCGCATACGTCAGGGTCTCGGCAATCAGGTCGTCCTTAGACTTGAAGTACCCATAAAAGCCGCCGTGGGTGAGTCCCGCGGCCAGCATGACCTCGGCCACCGTGACGGCCTCAAACCCCTTGGCCCTGAAGAGCCGGCTGGCGGCATCAAGAATCCTTTGGCGATTCTCGGCGACCTGCTCGCGACTGACTTTCATCTCGATCTCCGTTGACCTCTTGACATCATACATGATGATCATCATGATAAATTACATGATATATATCATGAATAACTTTTCAGCAGAGGATCAACCCATGGCACGCAAACCCTCCGTGTTAGTTACCGGCGCCTCCACCGGCATCGGCGCCGTCTACGCCGACCGCTTCGCCAAGCGCGGGCATGATCTTGTACTGGTCGCCCGCGACCGCAACCGCATGGAGGCACTGGCCGAACGACTGCGTCGCGAGACGGGGGTGGCGGTCGACGTCCTGCAGGCCGATCTCACCGACGCGCATGACGTGACCAAGGTGGAAGCTCGGCTGCGAGAGGACGAGCGCATCGGCATCCTGGTGAACAATGCAGGCACGGCCGTGCCAGGCGGTTTCGCCGAGCAGAGCCCGGAGGCCGTGAGCAAGCTCATCGGCCTCAACGTCACCGCATTGACGCGCTTGGCGAGTGCTATCACGCCACGCTTCGTGGCGGCGGGCGAGGGCGCGATGATCAATATCGGCTCGGTCGTTGGGCTCGCTCCGGAACTGGGACTGACCGTCTATGGCGCAACCAAGGCCTTCGTGCTCTTCCTCTCTCAAGGTCTTCACCTCGAGCTAGGTCCCAAAGGGGTCTACGTGCAGGCGGTGCTGCCCGCGGCGACCCGCACCGAAATCTGGGCGCATGCCGGGAAGGATGTGAACGCCTTGCCGGCAGTCATGGAGGTGGAAGACCTCGTAGATGCGGCGCTGGTGGGATTCGATCGCCGTGAGACAGTCACCATTCCGCCGCTCCCTGACGCGCAACAGTGGAGCGCTTTCGAAGTCGCCCGACAGGCCATGCTTCCGAATTACGGGCAGAGCCAGGCTGCGGCGCGTTACCGCACCGCGGCCTGAGCCGCTCAGAGGCCGGTATCAGGCAGGCTTCGCGCGGACGATGGTGCAAAGGCCATCGTCCACGACGGATTTCCTTCTCGCAGGCTGCCGACTCGTCATCATGTAGAGCTCTTCGTCAGAGGATTGATCGATGGCGCGCAAACCCTTCGTTGCAACGACCGGTGGTTCCAGCGGCATATGCGACGCCTATGCCGATCGCTTCGCCAGGCGTGGGCATGATCTTGTGCTGGTCTCCCGCGACCGTGCTCGAATGGTTGCGCTGGCCGAACGACTGCATCGCGAAACGGGGGCGGAGGTCGACGTGCTGCAGGCGGATCTCGCCGACGCGGATGAGCTGGCCCGAGTGGAGGCGCGGCTGAGTGAGGACGTGCGCATCGGCATCCTGGTGAGCACGGCGGGCACGACAGCTCCAGGCGGCTTGGTCGAAGAAAGCCCGGAGGCGGTATTGGTCTTCAACACGATGCAGGATCGCATCAGCCGTCACCTCAAGGAGCACCTGAAAATCCTCGGCTCCATCGCGCACGATTTGCAGACACCGATCACGCGCATGCGTCTGCGTGTCGAAGCGCTGGAAGAGTCCGCCGTGCAGCAGAAGATCGTCGACGATCTGCGCGAGATGGAACACCTGGTTCGCGAAGGCGTGTCGTACGCGCGCAGCGCGCACGGTGGCGCGGAGGCGCTCGTGCGAATCGATCCGGTCACTTTTCTGGAAAGCCTGGTCTTCGACTATCAGGATATGGGGCGGCCCGTGACGTTGTCCGGCACCGTCGGCGGGCGGGTCATGAGCCGTCCTCAGACGCTGCGACGCGTGTTGGGCAACTTGATCGACAACGCCGTCAAGTACGGCGGGTCGGCAGAAGTCGGCGCGCAGCGGGATGCGGCTGGCGCCTTATGTATCACCGTGTCCGATCGAGGCCCTGGCATTCCTGATGGCAAACTCGAACAGGTCTTGCAACCGTTCTACCGGCTGGCGGCTTCGCGTCACAGTGATACCAGCGGAGCCGGCCTTGGACTCGCCATCGCTGCACAATTGATCAGCTCGATCGGTGGCCATCTAGTCCTGTCCAATCGCGACGGCGGTGGCCTTGCGGCGACCATAGCGCTGCCGTGACGAACATTGCCGAGCTTGCTGGGAAGATCTGCTTTCGACCTGGAACAGCCATCACGACGATGCGCAGCGCCTTTCGCGCGGGACCAGCGTAAGCTGTCACTGCGTCGTGGGTAGCGTGAAATATGCCGACGAAGCGGTGAAGTGACAATCGCCGTGCCGGAGGAAGGCTAGGCCATGCATCTTCGAGCTGTTGCCAGTTGCCTGTTGTGCCTCGCGCTGTCGGCGTACGCGACGGAGTCTGCGCGTCTGGCTGATCATCCGACGATCAAGTTGGTGTTGGATGGCAAGCCGACATATGTCCTCGATCAAGCGGCATTGGCATCGATGCCGCGGGCGAGCGCGAAAGCCGCTGCACAGGGCGAACCGCCGAGCACATGGCAAGGCGTCGCGCTTGAAGACATTGTGAGTCGCACTTGCGTGGCGTCGGGCGATGCGCTGATGGGGCGCGCCATGGCAAGGCTCATCCGCGTCACCGCGGCGGACGGCCATCAGGTGGTTTTCAGTGCGGCCGAGCTGCACCCTGATTTTGGCAATACCCAAGTGATCCTGGCGGACTCGAGAGACGGCAGGCCGCTTGCACAGGACAACCCCTACAGGCTGATCGTACCCACGGACAAGCGCAGTGACCGCTGGGTGAGTTATGTCACCACGATCGAAGTGGTGGATGCGTCGACGCCGTGACGGGCAGGTCCCTTTTGATGCCCCGCGGCCCCGTCAGAATTCAGTGCGGATGCCTCAGCGGTAGCGCAGCGCTTCCACCAGCACCGAAAAAGCGGGCGAGGGTTGGCGCCGGCTCGGGTAGTAAAGGTGATAACCCGGAAATGACGGACACCAGTCGGCCAGCAGGCGCCGCAATCTGCCGGCAGCGATGTCCGCCAGGACCATGTCCTCCGGCAGATAGGCCACGCCGAAGCCATCCAGTGCGGCCGCATGGACCTGACGGATGCTATTGAAG
>DASXND010000495.1:0-22873 GCA_036495265.1 Dyella sp. | reverse complement strand
TGCCGACGCCCTCGCGTATGAGGCACAGCAACTGGTCGGCCGCAATGCGTCCCATGTCGCGGCACGGCTGGCGGATCGTCGACAGCGATGGCCAGATTTGCCGCGACATCGGCGTGTCGTCGAAACCGCAGACGGACAGGTCGCGAGGTACCGACAAGCCAGCCTCGCTGGAGGCCCAGATCACGCCAGCCGCCATATCGTCGTTGGCCGCGAAGATCGCCGAAGGCGGCAAAGCCAGCGCAAGCAGTTCGCGCGCTGCGGCGACTCCGGAGTCGAATGTAAAACAGCCCTGCACCACCAGCGAGGCGTCGTAGCGCAGCCCGCACTGGCCGAGTCCGTCGCGATAGCCATCGAGCCGCCAGGTCGATGCGCCGTGGTCGGGATGTCCTGCGATATGCGCGATCCGCTGATGCCCCAGCGAGGACAGATGGATCACCATCTCGCAGGCCGCCTTGCGTTCGTCCAGCGCCACGCCGACGCCATCGCGATCGCGCGGCGAAATGCTGGCGAACGGGATTTCCCATGCGCGCAAACGGGCCAGCAAGCCCGCGTGGTCGCTGACCGGCGAGGTGAGTATCAGACCTTCGAGCCGACGCCCTGCGATCAGCGTTTCCACCTGCGCGACGAAGCCCGGATCATGTGCATCCACCGGTTGCATCAGCACGCTATAGCGCCGGGCGTCGCACGCTTCCAGCACGCCGCTCTGCACTTCCATCATGTAGCTGGGTGAGGGATTGTCGTAAAGCAGCGCCACCAGGAACGAACGGTTGGTCGCCAGGCTGCGCGCCGACGGGTGCGGCCGATAGCCCAGCGACTGGACCACCTCCAGAATGTGCTGGCGGGTTTTCTCGCTTACATGAAGCTCGTTGTTGAGCACTCGCGAGACGGTCTTGGCGGAGACTCCCGCCACCCGGGCGACGTCCTCGATGCGTGCGCGCATAGCCACCTGAAGTAACAATCAGCCAGGACTTGCCGCGTGTCAGCGCGGATGAGCCTGATTACGGCCCTGCGACCGCCATGTCCCCCCAGGGCGGAAGCCAAATCATCCTAGCATGCGTTTGGGGAACGACCAGTTGGCACCACGTCGCCGCGCCCGAGTTCTCTGCCGGGAACCTCTTTCTGGAAAAATGACCAGATGGCCCCACCTTCTGGCTGCCTCCCTTAACGTTCCGCTGCGGGTGATAGATCGTGATTGAGCTGATCGGTTTCGATGGTGACGACACGCTGTGGCACAGCGAGGGCTACTACCAGTGGGCCGGCAAGGCCTTCGAGAGCATCCTTGGCGAGTATGTCGACTTCGCCAATGCACGGCTGCACGATCGCCTGCTCGCCACCGAGCGGCGCAATCTGAAGCTGTTCGGCTATGGCGCCAAGGGCATGACGTTGTCGATGATCGAATCGGCCATCGAGATTACCGAGTCGCGCATCAGTGCGAGCGACCTTCATCGCATCGTTGAGATCGGCAAGCAGGTGCTGGCCCACCCGGTGGAATTGCTGCCCGGTATCCGTGCCGCCGTGGAGGCGGTAGCCGCGCATCATCGGGTCGTACTGATCACCAAGGGCGACCTGTTCCACCAGGAGCAGAAGGTCGCGAGCAGCGGACTGGCCGACCTGTTCCAGCGTATCGAGATCGTTTCGGAGAAAGACGATCGCGCCTATCGCCGTGTGCTCGGTGAGTTCGACGTCACGCCCCAGCGCTTCGCCATGGTCGGCAATTCGCTGCGTTCGGATATCGCACCCGTCGTGCAACTGGGTGGCTGGGGCGTCTACATGCCTTATCACGTGACCTGGGCGCACGAGACCGATACCGACTTCGTCGACCACGCATCACGTGTGGTCCAGGTCGATGCTGCGGACCGCATTGCCCAAGCCCTGGAGGAGTTGCAGGCCCGTGCTGCTGCCTGACGCCACCACCGACCTCGACGGTGCCGAGTCACTCGAGCAGGATCGCGCGCGCCTGCGTGCTTTCATCGATGCGCATCCGCGCCTGTTCGTGCTGACCGGCGCCGGTTGCAGCACGGATTCCGGCATCCCCGACTACCGCGACACGAATGGCGGCTGGAAACGACCCCAGCCGGTGACCTACCAGGCCTTCATGGGCGAGCGTGCCACGCGTCAGCGCTACTGGGCCCGCAGCCTGGTGGGCTGGCGGCGCTTCGGCCGCGCCCGGCCCAACGCCACGCACCGTGCGCTGGCCCGCCTGGAGCACCAGGGCGGTGTCGCCGCCTTGCTCACCCAGAACGTCGATGGCTTGCACCAGGCGGCCGGCCAGCAAAACGTGATCGACCTGCACGGCCGGCTCGACGAAGTTCGCTGCACGGCCTGCGCGCATCGCACGCCGCGCGAGACCTTCCAGCACGAACTGGTGCAGCTCAATCCGGCGTGGGCGCTACTCGACGCCAGCGATGCACCCGATGGCGACGCCGATCTGGACGGCAGGGATTTTTCGAGTTTCGAGATTCCGCCCTGCCCCGGTTGCGGCGGGATCATGAAGCCTGACGTCGTGTTCTTCGGCGAAAACGTGCCACGCGATCGCGTTGACGCCGCCATCACGGCGTTGAACGCGTCCGATGCCGTGCTGGTGGTCGGCTCGTCGCTGATGGTCTTTTCCGGCTACCGCTTTGTGGCCGCGGCGGCGCGCGACGGCAAGCCCATAGCCGCGGTCAACCGGGGGCGCACACGCGCCGACCCCTTGCTCAGCCTCAAGGTCGAACAATCCTGCGCCGAGGCCCTGGCCTTCATAGCCTGAGCAGGCTGCTTGGGCCGCTCGCGCATTGTGACAATTTGATGCACAGTACACAGACTGGTCTGTGGGGTGCCTCATGAATGCCAGGCTGCAAGGTCGAGCCATTCCATCGCGGGCCTCGCGGAGCATTGCGCGGTCCAAATCACACGCGACCTCGGAATTCGAGCGCATTCGCCAGAATCTGGACGGCTATCTGGTCAAGGCCGTCGATGCACGCAAACGCCTGCTCGAGCAAGCCTATGACCCGAAGCAGCTGCATGCCTGGCGCGTCGGCTTGCGGCGTGTCACCGCGACGCTGAACAGCGTGAGCCGCCTTTCCGATGATCGCCTGGACGATGTCGTCACCCACCTGCGTGCATGCCGCGAAACCACTGGCCGCTGCCGCGACATCGACATCCTCGCCCAGGAAACGCTGCCGGCCTTCCTGCGCGAATGCCCGGTCATACCTCCGCCGGCGGCGACGATGCAACAGGCCATCGCCGAACTCCAGGGCCAGGCGCATGCGCAGGTCGTCGCCTCGCTGAAGAAGAGCAGCCTGGCGATCCCCGTTCAGTCCTGGCGCCACTGGGCGGCTGCCGTCGAACCACCGAGCGACCAACGCATTCGCGAAAACGCTGCGGCGGTGATCGACGACCGTTTCAACGTGCTGACCAGGCGCATTGCCAAGCTCAATGGCGGCAGGAAACGCCTGCATCGCCTGCGCGCCGCGGTCAAGAAACTGCGCTACACGATGGAGCTGTACCAGCACCTGTTTCCCAAGCGTGCGGCAAATGCCTGGCTCAAGCAGTTATCGGACCTGCAAGCTCACCTGGGCCTCGCCCATGATCGCCTGATGGGGCGGGATCTGGTTGCCACACTGCCCGTGCCCGAAAGCGACCAGGATCCGATCAAGGCGTTCCGGCGCTGGGCCAGGAAGTCGGCCTATGACGCGTCCACGAAGATGGTGCAGTCCCTCACCCAGCTGGACAAACTGAGCCACTACTGGAGCAAGGCGTCCTAGCGCCGCGAGCGAAAGAACTCCCGCAACATGCTCGACGATTCCTCGGCCAATAGTCCGCCTTCCACCGCCACGCGATGATTGTGGCGATCGGAAACCAGCGTATCGAACACGCTGCCCGCGGCCCCGGTCTTGGGATCGGTCGCGGCATACACCACGCGCCCGATACGGGCATGCACCAAGGCCATGGCGCACATCGCACAGGGCTCCAGCGTCACGTAGAGCGTGGCGCCGGGCATGCGGTAATTGGCGAGCTTCTCGCCAGCGGCGCGCAGGGCCATGATTTCGGCATGCGCGGTGGGGTCGTTCAAGGTGATGTTGCGATTCCAGCCCAGGCCGATGATGTCGCCTTCCTGCACCAGCACGGCGCCCACCGGCACTTCGTTCTCGGCATCGCGCGCATGCGCGGCCAATTGCAGGGCACGGCGCATATAGCCTTCGTCTTCGGCTGAAAAAAGCGGCGGCGAAAGCAGGATGTCATCGGTCATCGGGGCGGAAAAGTCGGGCACGGCCCGCCATTCTATCGCCCTACAGGGTCCGGCATCGCCTCGGTCATCGACACCACAAAATCGAGAAAGGCCCGCACCTTGGCCGACGGGTGATGGCGCGACGGATACAGCGCGTAAAGCGGGAAGCGCTCGTCCGCCCAATCGGGGAAAAGCTCCACCAGCTGCCCGTCGGCGAGCCATCGCTCGGTGCCCAGCGCCATGACCTGGGCCACGCCATAGCCAGCCAGGCAGGCGCTGTGCATGGTGCCAGTGTCATTGACGATCAGCCGACCGGCAGTTTTCACCACGAGCTTCCGCTGCTTGCGGTGAAACTCCCAGGGGAAGGTGCGCCCGGTGGCCGGGTCGCGAAACTCGATGCAGACATGCGCGGCCCCTTCGAGACCTTGCGGCATCGCGGGGCGTCCATAGCGTCGAAGATACGACGGTGCCGCCACGGTCAGGATGCGGGTGTCCAGCAATTTTCGGGCGACCAGGCCAGACACCGGCGGCTCGCCAAAGCGTATGGCCAGGTCGAAACCGTCGGCGACGATGTCACCCAACTGGTCGCGAGTCACCAGCTCGAGCTCCAGCTCCGGATGGGCATCCATAAACTCGCCCAGCCGCGGCCCCAACATCAGGCGCGAAAACAGCGGGTCCATATTGACCCGAAGCCGGCCGCGCACCGTCGTGGCGCCTTGTGCGGCGCTGGTCGCCGCTTCCTCCAGCCCGGCCAGCAAGGGCAGCACCTGGGCGTGGAAACGACGCCCCTCGTCGGTGAGGTTCACTGAGCGCGTGGTGCGGTTGAACAACCGGATACCCAGCCTCGCCTCAAGCCGGGCGATCGCGCGACTGACCCCGGGCGGCGACATGTCCAGCGCTTCGCCCGCGGCGGCAAAGCTGCCGCCGTCGACGACGGCAGCGAACACACTCATGCCGTTCAACAAGCGCTCGTCGAAGGCCATGCATTAGTGCCTTTCTGTCACTTATCAAATGCTATTGATGTTATCGCGAAATGAGTAAGCCGAGCGGAAAATGCGCCCCATCGCGATAGACCATCGCCACTTCGGGAGTCACGAACATGTTTGCAGTCATGGGAATTACCGGTCAGGTCGGCGGTAAGGTCGCAGGCAACCTGCTTCGCGCGGGGCAAGCCGTGCGCGCCGTCGTCCGCGAGGCCAGCAAGGCCGAGCCCTGGACCACGCTGGGCTGCCAGGCCGCCGTGGCATCGTTCGACGATCCCGCCGGCCTGACCGCCGCGTTCAAGGGTGTCGAAGGCGTCTTTCTGATGATTCCGCCGGACTACGACCCGGCGCCCGGCTTCCTCCATATCCGCGCCATCATCGACTCGGTCAGCCAGGCGGTCGAGGCATCCCGCCCGGGCAAACTGGTCTTTCTTTCCACCGTGGGCGCACAAGTCGAAGAGTTCTCCCTTTTGCACAACTCAAGGATGCTTGAAGCCGCCCTGCGCACCCTGCCCCTGCCGACGGCCTTCGTGCGCGCCGGATGGTTTATGGAAAACGCGGCATGGGATATCGAGGCCGCCCGCTCCGGCATCATGCCCAGCTTCCTGCAGCCGCTGGATCATCCGCTTCCGATGGTCGCGACCGCGGATATCGCCCGCACGGTGGCCGAAGTAATGCAGCAGTCCTGGACCGGTACCCGGGTGGTCGAACTGGAAGGCCCCGCGCGCTACTCAGCCAATGACATCGCTGCCGCTTTTGCCGCCATCTTCGCTCACCCCGTGCAGGCCGAACCGGTAACACGCGACAGCTGGGAAGCACGGTTCCGCGCCGAGGGCATGCAAAACCCCGAGCCGCGCATCCGCATGCTCGATGGCTTCAACCAAGGCTGGATCGACTTCGAGCAAGGCGTACGCGGATCGCGCAAGGGAACCGTCACCCTGCCTACGGTGCTGCGCGAACTGGTCGAGCACGCAAAGTGAAACACCCACTCTCCCGATAAGGACTCCCCGCCATGTCTCACAACCCCACTTCCACCGCACTTATCGTCGGCGCCTCACGCGGCCTGGGCCTGGCCCTCACCGAGGAATTCCTCAAGCGCGACTGGCAGGTGATCGCCACCGTGCGCGGCACACGGCACACCGCCCTGCACGATCTTGCCGCCCACTCGCACGGACGCCTGGAAATCGAGGCGGTCGATATCGATGATGACGAGCAGGTCGCCGCCCTGCACCATCGCCTGCGCGATCGCCGACTGGACCTGCTGTTCGTCAATGCCGGCATCGCCATCGATCCGGACAAATCCATTCGTGACACCAGCACCGAAGCGTTCGTGCAGATGATGGTCACCAACGCCCTGAGCCCGATGCGAGTGATCGAAAGCCTGCAAACGCTGGTACCTCCCAGCGGCACGATCGCCGCGATGTCGTCGGAGCTGGGCAGCGTGTCGGAAAATCTCGATGGCGGCTGGGAGGTCTATCGCGCCAGCAAGGCAGCGCTCAACACACTGATGCGCAGCTTCGCCGCACGCCACACGGGTGACCCACGCAGCTTGCTACTGATCGCCCCGGGCTGGGTACGCACCGAGATGGGCGGCGCCGAGGCTCCGCTTGATATCAAGGAAAGCATTCCGCGCGTGGTCGATACGATCCAGTCTCGCCGCGGGCACGCCGGGCTGCGCTACCTGGACTACCGGGGACAAACGGTGCCCTGGTAGGCATGGCGTTGGCGCCCAAGGACGCTGCTCGGCAGCATTGCGGAGAAGCGTAAACAATTTACTGATTATCAGTAAGTTACCCGACATTTCTAACATATAAGCAACTCACGGGAGTGAGCAAACTCACTCCCACTCGATGGTCGCGGGCGGCTTGCCGCTAATGTCATAAACGACACGAGAAACTCCACGCAACTCATTGATAATGCGATTGGAAACCTTGCCAAGAAAATCATACGGCAAATGCGCCCAATGCGCCGTCATGAAGTCGATGGTCTCCACCGCCCGCAGCGCGATCACCCATTCGTAGGCGCGGGCGTCACCAACCACACCCACCGACTTCACCGGCAGGAACACCGCGAAGGCCTGGCTGGTCTTGTCGTACAGATCCCAGGCGCGCAGCTCTTCGATAAAGATGGCGTCGGCACGGGCCAACAGCTCGGCGTATTCCCGCTTCACCTCGCCCAGGATACGCACGCCCAGGCCGGGGCCGGGGAACGGATGGCGATAGACCATCTCGCGCGGCAGGCCGAGCTCCACGCCGATGCGGCGTACTTCGTCCTTGAACAGTTCACGCAGCGGCTCGATCAGCTTGAGCTTCATGTGCTCAGGCAGGCCGCCCACGTTGTGGTGGCTCTTGATGACGTGGGCCTTGCCGGTCTTGCTGCCGGCCGACTCGATCACATCGGGATAGATGGTGCCCTGCGCCAGCCACTTCACATGACCGCCGCCCGAGGCGGTGACCCTGGCCGATTCCTCGTCGAAGATCTCGACGAACAGCCGGCCGATGATCTTGCGCTTGGCTTCCGGGTCGGCCACGCCTTCGAGCGCATTGAAGTAGCGATCGGCGGCGTCGACACGGATCACCTTCACGCCCATGTGCTCGGCCATGGTGGCCATCACCTGGTCGCCTTCCTTCCAGCGCAGCAGGCCGGTGTCCACGAACACGCAGGTGAGCTGCTTGCCGATGGCCTGGTGCAGCAGCGCGGCAACCACGGAAGAGTCCACGCCGCCGGACAGGCCCAGCAGCACATGATCGTCACCGACTTGCGCGCGCACGCGCGCGATCTGGTCTTCGATGATGTGCGCCGCCGTCCACAGGGCCTGGCAGCCGCAAATTTCCGTGACGAAACGCTTCAGCAGTGCATTGCCCTGCTTCGTATGCGTCACTTCCGGATGGAACTGCACGCCGTACCAGCGCTTGTCCTCGTTTTCCATCACGGCGACCGGGATGCGGTCAGTGGAGCCTGTGACGACAAAGCCCGGCGGTGCCTTGGCGACATGATCGCCGTGGCTCATCCACACATCGAGTCGATGACTGCTGTCGTGATCGCTCAGGCCCTCGAACAGACGGCTCTTCGTCACGATGTCGACTTCGGCGTGGCCAAACTCGCGTGCATCGGCCGCTTCGGTGGCACCGCCCAGCTGCGCGGCCAGGGTCTGCATGCCGTAGCAGATGCCGAGGATGGGCAGGCCCGAGTCGAACACCTGCTGCGGCGCCGTCGGCGCGCCCGCCAGCGTGGTCGATTCCGGGCCACCGGAAAGAATGATGCCCTTGGCGCCGAACGCGGCGATCTCGGCCGGGTCGTGGTCCCAGGCCCAGATCTCGCAATACACGCCGATCTCGCGCACGCGCCGGGCGATCAGCTGGGTGTACTGCGCACCGAAATCGAGGATGAGGATTTTGTCGCTATGGATGTCGGTCACGGTCCGGCTCCGATGCGCGGCGAGCGGGTATCGCGCCGCGTCTGAATTCTGGGAATACGAAGGCGACGTCGGGCATCACGCCCTGCACGTAGCCTTCCGTTAAAACGATGCGCCGGCCATAAGGCCGGCGCGTATCCGTTTACGAATTGAGCCGATAGTTCGGCGCTTCCTTCGTGATCTGGATATCGTGCGGATGCGCCTCGGTCACGCCAGCGCCAGTCACCCTCACGAACTGCGCGTTCTGGCGCACGTCCTCGACGGTGGCCGCCCCCAGGTAACCCATGGACGCCCGCAGGCCACCGATCAGCTGATGGATGATGTTGCGCAGCGGACCACGGTACGGCACGCGACCCTCGATGCCTTCCGGCACCAGCTTGTCGGGATCCGCATCGTCCTGGAAGTAACGATCCTTGGAGCCCAGCGCCATCGCGCCCAGCGAGCCCATGCCGCGGTAGCTCTTGTACGAGCGACCCTGGAACAGCTCCACTTCGCCCGGCGATTCCTCGGTGCCGGCGAACATCGAGCCGAGCATCACGGTGGACGCACCGGCAGCGAGCGCCTTGGGGATATCGCCCGAGTAACGGATGCCGCCATCGGCGATCAACGGGATCTCGTCCTTCAGAGCAGTGGCGACCATGTCGATCGAGGTGATCTGCGGCACGCCCACGCCGGCAACCACGCGCGTGGTGCAGATCGAGCCCGGGCCCACGCCGACCTTCACCGCATCCACGCCAGCGTGCAGCAGCGCGCGCGCCGCTTCGCCGGTGACGATATTGCCGGCGATGACCTGCACCTGCGGATAGCGCTTCTTTACCCAGCCAGCGCGCTCGATGACGCCCTGCGAATGGCCATGCGCGGTATCGACCACGATCACGTCCACGCCGGCATCGACCAGGGCCTCGACACGCTGCTCGGTATCGCCACCCACGCCGACCGCGGCGCCGACCAGCAGACGCTCGTGGCGATCCTTGGCAGCGTTCGGGTTGTCGCGGGCCTTCTGGATGTCTTTGACGGTAATCAGTCCACGCAGCTGGTAGTCGTCGTTGACGACCAGGACCTTTTCAATGCGGAACTTGTGCAGCAGCTGCAGCACCTCGTCCTGGCTGGCGCCCTCACGCACCGTCACCAGTTTGTCCTGGCGGGTCATGATGTTGCGCACCGGGTCCTCGTGCTTGCGCTCGAAACGCAGGTCGCGGCTGGTGACGATGCCGACCAGCTTCTCGCCATCCACTACCGGCACGCCGGAGATGTTGTGCGCACGAGTGAGCTGCAACACTTCGCGGATGGAAGTGTTCGGACCCACGGTGATCGGGCTGCGGATCACGCCAGCCTCGAACTTCTTCACCAGGCGCACTTCAGCGGCCTGCTGATCGCCGGTCATGTTCTTATGGATGATGCCGATGCCGCCGTTCTGCGCCATCGTGATGGCAAGGCGGGCTTCGGTCACCGTGTCCATGGCGGCGGACACGATGGGGATGTTCAGACGCAGATCGCGGGTCAGCCGCGTGGAAGTGTCCACGTCGCGCGGCAGAACAACCGAATGGGCCGGAACCAGGTAAACGTCGTCGTAGGTGAGAGCCTCGGCGATGATGCGCATGCGAAAAGTCCCGCTGCAAAGATGAAATTATACGCGGAAGACCGCAGGCTCGCCACACGCTGCATGAACAGTTTGTTGCCGAAAGCGCGACGATCGCCACGGCAATGCCGTATCAGCCGCCGTGATGCAAGAGCGCGCGCGCCTCGGCCGCGTCCAAGGTATTTTCCAGCAAGGTGGCCACCGTCATCGGGCCGACGCCGCCCGGCACCGGGGTAATCCAGCTGGCGCGTTGCGCGGCCGGCTTGAATTCCACGTCGCCGACCAGACGGCCATCATCGAGTCGATTGACGCCGACGTCGATCACCACCGCCCCGGGCTTGATCCATTCGCCCTTGACCAGGCCCGGCTTGCCCACCGCCACGATCACGATGTCGGCCAGGCGCACATGGCTTTCCAGATCGCGCGTAAAACGGTGGCAGCAAGTCGTGGTGCAGCCGGCGATCAGCAGTTCCAGCACAAGCGGACGACCGACGTGATTGGAGACGCCTACCACCACGGCATGCTGTCCACGCACCGGCCGATCGGTATGGCCGAGCAAGGTCATCACGCCGCGAGGGGTGCACGGGCGCAGACCAAAGCGACGCAGTGCCAGGCGACCGATATTCACCGCCTGGAAACCATCGACGTCCTTGCCCGGATCGATGCGATCGACCAGCGCATCCTCATCGATATGGTCGGGCAGCGGCGACTGCACCAGGATGCCGTCCACCGCCGGGTCGGCATTGAGTCGATCGATCAGCGCGAACAGCTCTTCCTGCGTCACCGTGGCAGGCAGGTCGTGCTCGAAGGAGCGGAAACCCACCTGCTGGCAGGCCTCGCGCTTTTTGCGCACATAGACGGCCGAGGCGGGATCATTGCCAACCAGCACCACGGCCAGGCCCGGCTCGGCCAGCCCCTGCGCCTTGCGCTCGGCTACCCGCTGTCCGATCCGATCCAGCAGTTCCTGCGCAATGCGTTTGCCGTCGAGGATGCGTGCGGTCATGGTCGGGGCTGCCTGCAAAGAGACGTATTATCCCGGCTCCACCGCACGCACACAAACCGGATCGAATGGCCGCCACCAAACGTTTGCCCGCTTCGTTGGAACTTGCCGCCGCCACCCTTCGCCTGCGCCCATGGCGACCGGGCGATGCCGAGGCACTGTATGAGGCCGCCCAGGAATCGATCACCTCGGTCGGCCAGTGGCTACCCTGGTGCCACCCAGGCTATGCATGGGAAGACGGCGTCGCCTGGATCGAGCATTGCCAGTCCGGCTGGATACGCGGCGAACCCTATGCTTTTGGCATCTTCGATAGCGAGGGCCGCCTGCTGGGCGGCATCGGGCTCAACCGGCTGGACCGCGAGCACGGCAGCGCCAATCTTGGCTATTGGGTCCGCCAGCAAGAACAAGGCAAGGGCATCGCACCGGCCGCTGTGCAAGCTGTGGCCACGCTCGCCTTCGAAATGCTGGGACTGATACGCATCGAAATCGTCGCCGCCGCCGACAACCGGGCCAGCCGGCGGGTGGCCGAGCGCGCCGGCGCCCATCTCGATGGCATCTGCCCCAATCGCCTATGCCACCGGGGACAGGCCGTCGCCGCAGCGGTGTACTCGCTACTGCCGCCCGACGATGCCACCGAATTGCACGGGCCGACCCTGGAGGACGGTCCGTTGCAACTACGTCCGTTTCGCCAGGCCGACCTCGACGGACTCATCGCGTCATTGCACGAATCCATGGACAGCATCGGACGCTGGCAGGACTGGTGCACCCCGGCCTACACACGGGAAGACGGTCGGCGCTGGATAGCCAGGAGTCGCCTCGCCTGGCGTGGGGTGGGCGACGAATGTGCACTGGCCATGGTCGACCGCCACAGCGGCGAACTGATCGGCAGCGCCACCCTCAACCATTGGCAGCCCGATTACCGCATGGCGAACCTGGGCTATTGGGTGCGCCAATCCCGCCAGGGCCAGGGCCTGGCGCCCCTCGCCGTACGCATGCTGGCGCGCCACGGGCTGAGCTCGAAGGCGCTGCAGCGCCTGGAAATCGTGGCGGCGTCGGACAACCGGGCCAGCTGCCGCGTGGCCGAGAAGGCAGGTGCCCGCTTCGAGGGTATCGCTCGCCATCGCCTAAGCCTGCATGGGCAGCCCCAGGATGCCGCCATGTATTCGCTGATCGCGGCCGATCTGGCCTGAGCCGATTCAACCCGCGGCAGCGCACATCTGCTGGATGTCGTGATAATCCTGGAACGTGGCGTCCACGCCACAGCCCGGACAAGCTGGATCACGCGGCAAACGCGTTTCGCGAAAGCGCATGGACAGCGCATCGAGACCCAACAAGCGCCCGACCAGCGGCTCGCCGATACCCAGGATCAGCTTGAGCGCCTCGGTCGCTTGCAGCAGGCCGACGATGCCGGGCAACACGCCCAGTACACCGGCCTCGCTGCAATTGGGTGCATCGGCTGCCGATGGCGGTTCGGGGAACAGGCAGCGATAGCATGGCGAATCGACACGCCGTGGATCGAACACGCTGACCTGCCCCGTGAAACGCTCCACTGCACCGTAGATCATCGGCATGTGCAGCCGCCGTGATGCAGCCGCCACCAGATAACGTGCCGGGAAGTTGTCCGCGCCATCGATCACCAGATCGTGGCCGGCGAGCAGGCGCTCAACGCTATCCGCCTGCAGACGCTCTTCGCGTGTCTCCACATGCACACGCGGGTTCAGCGCCGCCAAGGCGATGCGCGCCGACTCGGTCTTGGACATGCCAACCCGTGCATCGGCATGGATCACCTGCCGATGCAGGTTGGATCGCTCCACCCGATCGTCGTCGATCAGGGTAAGCCGACCGACGCCAGCAGCCGCCAGATACAAGGCCGCCGGCGCACCGAGGCCACCCGCACCAAGCAGCACGATGCTGGCATGCGAAAGCCTGGCCTGCCCTTCCTCGCCGACCTGC
This sequence comes from Dyella sp., assembly GCA_036495265.1. Lineage (GTDB taxonomy): Bacteria > Pseudomonadota > Gammaproteobacteria > Xanthomonadales > Rhodanobacteraceae > Dyella. The sequence goes on along the minus strand of DASXND010000495.1, from coordinate 9,733 downwards.
GGGAGGCGCAGCTGGCGCGCGTAGCGCTCCGTAGCATCCACATCCAGCGCACCCGTAACGGTGGGCAATCCTTCAGCCTTCCAGCGGTCGTAGCCACCGGCGACGGAAACGACATGGCGGTAACCCAGCCGCAGCAACGCTTCGGCAGCAAGCAATGAGCGTTGGCCACTGCCACATAGCGCTATAAGTGGGCGATCGCGGTCTGCTTCGACCTGTTCGATACGCAATTCCAGGAACCCGCGCGACAGCCCGATCGCACCTACGGGCGTGCCGCTGGCTCGCTCACCGTCTTCGCGCACATCGATCAGCAAGCCGCCTTGTGCCTGCCTGGCCAGGGCATCGGCCGGGGATATCTCTGGAATGCTGGCCCGCAAGGTGTCCAGCCAGCTGTCGCGATGGAGGCTCGTCATCGAACTAGCTTACGGCGGACGCCACGCCACTCCAAGCTTCCTCGCCCGGCCGCCACCGTCGTAGGAGCGCACCCTGTCCGCGATCGCCACGCCACGGCGCTGCGGCACCGCCGAGATTTCGCGAATGGAGGTGTTCAAAAGAGCGAATGGCGAAAGGCGGAGACTGGCGCGACCCTTGGCTCTGCGGTCGCGCACAGGGTGCGCCCCTACGGCGTAGCCATGGCGCGCAGGCGTTTTACTAGCGCTTCTTCATCTCGCGGATCATGCGCTGACGCTTGCGCTTCTGGCTGTCCGTAAGCACGTTCTTCTTGCCGGCAAACGGGTTCTCACCATCACGGAACGAGATGCGCACCGGCGTCCCTTCCAGCTTGTAGCGCTTGCGGAAGAAGTTCTCCAGATAGCGCCGATACGCCGGAGCGATATGCGTGGTACGGCTGCCATGGATGACGATGGTCGGTGGATTGGTGCCACCCGGGTGCGCGAAGCGCAGCTTGGGCGCATGACCACGAACCAAGGGCGGCTGATAGCCCTCGTAGGCGAGCTCCAAGGTTTTGGTGAGCTCGGACGACGTCAGCACCTTGGTCGCCGCATGATGGGCACGCACGACGCCGCGCATCAGTTCACGCAGACCCGAGCCATGCAGCGCGGAAATGAATACCGTCTTGGCCCAGTCGACAAACTGCAGGCGACGCTCGAGCGCGCGCTGGCATTGCTCGCGGTCGTAGGCCTCCATACCGTCCCACTTGTTGACGGCAATAACCAACGCCCTGCCCTCATCCACGGCGTGACCGATCAGGGTGAGATCCTGGTCAGCCAGGTTCTCGCGAGCGTCGACCAACACCACGACCACCTGCGCGGCAGCCATGGATTGCAGGGTCTTGATGACGCTGAACTTCTCTACCGCTTCTTCGACGCGCGCCTTGCGACGCACACCAGCGGTGTCGATCAGCGTGTAACGCTTGCCGTCACGTTCCAGTGGCACGCGGATCGGATCGCGCGTGGTACCGGCCACACTGGAGACGATCAGGCGATCCTCACCCAGCAGGCGGTTGATCAGCGTGGACTTGCCTGCGTTGGGACGACCCACGATGGCGACGCGAATACTGCCGGCCTCGCCAGCATCGAGGTCTTCCTCGACCTCTGGCGGCAACAGTCTTTCGGTGGTGGCGACCAGATCTTCCGTGCCGCGGTTGTGCGAGGCGGCCAGCGGCAGCGTATTGGCAATACCGAAGACGGCGAATTCCGCCATCGCGTTCTGCAGATCGAGGCCATCGGTCTTGTTGACCGCGGCAATGATCGGTTTTCCGGTGCGACGCAGCTCGGCGAGGATGGTGCGGTCTTGCGGCAACAGGCCATCGCGCGCATCGACCACGAAGACCAGTACGTTCGCTTCTTCGATGGCGAAGCGCACTTGCTGCGCAGTAAGCGCATCGATGCCCTCTTCCACACCGGAAAGACCCCCGGTGTCGACCACCACGAACGGGCGGGTGCCGGTACGGCACACGCCGTAGTGGCGGTCACGGGTGACGCCTGGCATATCTGCGACCAGGGCGTCACGGCTGCGCGTCATTGCATTGAACAGGGTCGATTTACCGACGTTGGGGCGACCGACCAGAGCTATGACGGGCAACATGCTTAGACATCCGTTCCGCTATCAGTGTGCGGCGAGACGATAAGCGCCGATGCGGCCCTTCACGTCGACCACGAACACAGTGTCACCCACCACCAGCGGCTGGGCGCGAATGGGCTTCTTGGACAGGCGCTCGCGAGCGGCCAGCGCGCCGTCGCCGGTCTGCAGCCAATGCACGTAGCCTTCCAGGTCACCTACCACGACATAGTCACCCTGCACGGCCGGCCCAGTGAGCCAGCGGTACTTGAGCTTGTCGTTCTTCCACATGTCGGCACCGCCGTTCTTGTCGAACGCCCACACCTGCGAATCCGCATCGACGCCGAAGAGGGCGTTGTTGCTGATGTCGAGCGAGGTGAAGGTGGAGAACGGACGCCCCCACAACGGACGGCCGCTGGGGCCATCAACCGCCACCAGGTTGCCATGATAGGCAGCGCCGAAAAGCGTGCTGCCGTCGAGAAGGATGCCGCCATCGGCATCGCTAAGGCGATCGATCTCGGTGCGACCCTCGCCACTGGCGAGCCTCTGCTCCCACAGCTTGTCGCCGGTGTCCAGGCGCAATGCGACCAGCTTGCCGTCGTCGCTACCAAAGAACACCACGCCGTTCGCCACCAGCAGCGGACCTTCGCCGCGCAGGCTCAGCAGGGGCACGCTGCCCTGGTCGTAGACCCAGCGACGCTCACCCGTGGCGCTATCGAAGCCGTAGAGACGGCCATCGGCCGTGCGTGCGATGACCAGATTGCCGGAAATGAACGGCGAAGCCACCACCTCGGAATTGACCACGGACTCCCAACGCGGACTACCGTCCTTCGCGTTGATGCCGTAGACGTGGCCATCGAGCGTACCGACCACGAGCAGGTCACCGGAGACCATCGGGCCACCGGCGTAAAGCGCGTCAGCGCGCTTCTTGTCGCCCCAGCCGAACCAGCCTTGCGTGCGCGAACTCTTGGACCACAGGGTCTTGCCACTGGCCGCATCGATCGCGGCAATCTTGCCGTTGGTGCTGGCGGCATACAGCACGCCATCGGCAAAGGCCGGGCGCAAACGCACGCCACTCTCGCCAGCACCTTCGCCGACGGAGTTCGTCCACACGCGGGTGACCTGGACCGTGGGCTTGAAGTCCTTGGCCAGCGGCGTCGGCGGCTGAACGTTTTCTTTCTTGAACGAATGGCAGCCGGCAAGGGCTACCAAAGAGGTAAGCGCAACCAGCAAGACACGTTTCATCGCACCAGGCTTCATCGCACCGCGCTTCATCACTTCAGGTTTCATGCACCCTGCTTCCCGGCCACGGCCAGATCATCGATTTTCATCTGCACGCTCTGAGGCGCGTTCTCGCCCAACGCCGACTTGGCGGCTTCGTACGCCTTGCGGGCATCATCTGGACGCCCAAGCTTGACCAGCACATCGCCGCGTAGTTCCTGCGCCGAGCCTTCATAGCTCTTGGGCGGCATGCGATCGAGCGCAGCCAGCGCGTCGGTGCCCTTGCCCTGGGCCAGCAGCACCTGCGCGATGCGCATTTCCGTCAGCGCTTTCAGCTCGGCATTGTCCGCATGGCTCTCGGCCCAGTTGAGGGACTCAACGGCCTTGTCCAGCTGATTGGCCTGCACCTGGCGCTGCGCACGATCGCTCACCGCAAACATCGCGTAAGGCGTATCGGTGTAGTCCTTGAGCAACTGCTCGGTCAGCGTGTTCGCGCCATCGGCCTTGCCGGACGACACCGCCGCCTGGATCTGTTGATAGAGGTTGGCGGCCTCGGCCTCATGGCCGGCCTTGTGCTTGTTCCACTGCTGCCAGCCAAAGATGCCGACCAGGCCGATCGCGATGCCAACGACGATGGACAGGCCGTTCTGCCGCAGCCATTGCTGTACGCGTTCGCTCTGTTCGTAATCGTCGTACGCTTCAAATGCCATGCACTCACCCTTGGGAGCCGCACATCGAAGGCACTTGCGAAGCACCCGTCATGCGGAAAAATAAATCAGCTCGACCAGTCCACTCGTTGTCGAGCAGACAATGGGCAAGCATAACCGATTGCGCCGGACCGCACAGGTTCTTGGGATGGGTTGAACCAGTTTGCGCGACCGCCATGATGTCTGGAAGGCTCGCCGCCTGTGCTGCACGGCGCAGGGAAGACTGGCCGTCTTGCCAAGCCGTGCGGCGCAGGCGGCGGGCCTTCCAGACATCACCACATCACAAAATCATTTCGCGGTGGCCGGCTCTGTCTGCCCGCATCTCTTCGGGGAGCCGGCTCGACAGACCGCCAGTCTGCCTTCGCCGACTCCCCTGTGATCTGCGCGCAGACAGAGCCGGTGGCGGTCGCGCAAACTGGTTCAACCCATCCCGATGATCAGGCGCCGGCTGGCTCGGCCTTGCCGTCGCGCATCTCGATGCGGAAATGGGCGACATTCGCGCGACGATAGTTGTCCAGCGGCATCGGCTGTCCGTCCAGCGTGACCTGTGCGCCGGTGGCGTTACCGATGCGCACTTCCATCGGCTGGTCGCTGTGGTAAGTCTTGGAGCTGCCCGCTGGCAACAGGCCGTATTCGAGGCGCGAGCCATCCTTGGTCGTGACCTCTACCCAACTGGCAGCTTCCAGGCTCAGCACCAGGCTGTGAGCGCCATTGCCCACGGCCGTGGCCGCAGGGGCCGCTGCATGGGCCGCGTCATTGCCGAGATTGGGGAACGGTGCCATCGATGCCATCAGCGGCTGCTGATCCGGCGCCGGCGACGATGCGGCTGGCGCCGGCTGCGTCGCGGGTGCCGAGGCAACGGTGCTGGCACCATTGGTGTCACTTTCGGCCGGCATGGCCACGGCAGTGGCAACGCTGCTGGTGCTCGCCGGTGCATCCACCTGGGCCACCGGAGCGGCATCAAGCGGAGCCAGATGGCTGACATCGCGATCCAGCGTGCCGCGTACGCCAAGCCAGATCGTGGGTACGACGATGGCGGCCGTCAGCACCACATAGGTCGCCGCGCGAGCGTAGTTTTCCAGCAGATAACGCGAATGCGAGATGCCGCCAGTCGCGACCAGGGTCGGCTGGCTCGGCCGAATCTGGCGGAGTTCTGCCTTCACCTCGGCTTCGTCAAGGCCCAGATAGCGTGCGTACTTGGTGAGGTAACCCTCCAGGTACACCTGGTAATCGATGCCGCTGTAGTCGTTACCCTCAAGCTGGCGAACCACCCTGGTGGGCAGGCGCAAGGCATGCGCACACGCCTCCACGTCCACGCCGCGCAGTTCGCGCGCTGCACGCAGACGACTGCCCAGACTGCCTTTGATCGCTTCCGACGATGAGTGTTCCGTGTCCATGGTCGCTTCGGGTGTTTCAGTAAGAGGGATGGCTCGGTTGCCGCTGTGGGCCGAATTTGACTGCTGGGATGTCATTGGCTTGCAGTTGCGTCGAGGGCGCGCGCCTGCTCCGAGTCCGGGAACTGGCTTTGCAGTCGCCTACCATAGTTAAGAGCAGCGTCCCTGTTGCCCAACCGGGATTCAATGTCATGACCAAGTTTGAGCGCTGCCGCACTAGGCTGACCCAGCGCATCGAAGCGCTGAATAAAGGCCCGGGCACGGAACGCATCACCCTGAAGATAAAGCACATTGGCGAGCTGATACAACGCCTCGCCATTCTGCGGGTCGATCTGGATGGCCTTGCGGAAGTTCACTTCGGCGCCGGCATAGTCGTTTGAACTCGCGAGGCAGGTGCCGGCATTGGTCCAGGCGAGGGCTGGCGTCTGATAGAACGGGTCGGCCACGGCCTTCTTGAAATACAGCATGGCCTCGGCCGTCTTGCCTTCCTTCCTGCACAGGAACCAGCCGAGGTTGTTGTTCGTATCACCCTTGTCCGGCGCCAACATTACTGCCTTGCGGTAGTGCAGCTCGGCATTGGGCATGTCGTTGATACGCTCGTAGACCACCGCGAGCACGGTGTGGGCCGGTACATAGTTTGGATTGAACTCCAACGCCTTGTTCAGCTTGACCAGGGCGTCCTGCAGGTCGCCGTTCTCCATGTACTGCTGGCCAAGCTCGGTGTGGACGCGAGCGCCCTCATCCTGCTTTTCGGCCTTGGTCGTGCGCGGAATCTTGGTCGATACACCACCGGCATCGGTAGTGGTGGTCGTCACACAACCCGCTAGCAACAACGCCGTCCCGGCGCCCAGCAAAATCCGATCAAGCCGCATGACTCGCCCCTTCATCCAGACGCTTACGAAATTCGGCCTGGCGACGGGTGCGGTCCAATACCTGCCCTTTGAGCTGGCCACAGGCCGCATCGATGTCGTCGCCGCGGGTGCGGCGCAACATGGTAAGCACGTGGGCATTGAGCAACTGGGTCTGGAAGGCGCGGATCGTTTCGACGTCGGAACGCTCGAAACGTGTGCCAGGAAATGGATTGAACGGAATCAGGTTGACCTTGCACGTGGGCATGCGGCGCATCAGCTTGATCAGCTGGCGCGCGTGCTCGGGCTGGTCGTTGACACCCTTCATCAGGGTGTACTCGAACGTGATCGAGGTACGCGGCCTGCGATCCAGCCAGCGCTGGCAGGACGCCATCAGCTCGGCGATCGGATAGCGCTTGTTGAGCGGCACCAGCTCGGTGCGCAGCTCGTCGTTCGCGGCGTGCAGCGACACGGCCAGCGACACGTCGATGGTTTCCGACAACTTGTCGATCATCGGCACCAGGCCGGCGGTGGACAGCGTGACGCGCTTCGATGCCAGGCCGAAGCCAAGGTCATCGCGCATCAGGCTCATCGCCTTGGTGACGTTGTCGAAGTTCAGCAGCGGCTCGCCCATGCCCATCATCACCACGTTGGTGATGCGGCGGTTCTGGTGCGTGATGTTGCCGAGATACTTGGCCGCCACCCACATCTGGCCGATGACTTCGGCGGTGGAGAGGTTGCGGTTGAAGCCCTGCGTCGCCGTGGAGCAGAACGTACAGTTGAGGCCACAGCCGACCTGCGAGGACACGCACAGCGTGCCGCGGGTCGGCTCCGGGATATACACCGCCTCGATGGCGTTGCCGCCATCCATGCCGAGCAGCCACTTGTGTGTGCCGTCGACAGCACCCTTGTCGAACAGGGTCTTTGGCGGACCGACATAGCAAGTCGCCTCGAGCTTGGCTCGAAGCGCCTTACCCACATCGGTCATGTTTTCGAAGTTGTCTTCCAGGCGATGGTAGATCCACTTCATCACCTGCTCGGCGCGATAAGGCTTCTCGCCGATCTGCGCAAAGAAATCACGCAATCCCTGGCGATCGAAGTCGAGCAGGTTGACCTTCTCGGGCGGATTGACCACTACCTGGTTCACAACGTCATACCTCAGCGACTAAAGACTTCCGTCTCGGCGAAGAAGTACGCGATCTCGACCTTCGCCGTTTCGGCGGCGTCGGAACCGTGTACTGCATTCGCGTCGATGGAGTCGGCGAAGTCGGCGCGGATGGTGCCCGGCGCAGCGTCCTTCGGATTGGTGGCGCCCATCAGATCGCGATGCTTGAGGACGGCGTTGTCACCTTCCAGCGCCTGGATCATCACCGGACCCGAGATCATGAACTCGACCAGCGGCTTGAAGAACGGGCGCTCGCGATGCACGGCGTAGAAGCCTTCGGCTTCCTTGCGCGACAAGTGCTTCATCTTGGCAGCAACGATCTTCAGGCCAGCTTTTTCGAAGCGGGCGTAGATTTCACCGATCACGTTCTTGGCAACGGCGTCGGGCTTGATAATGGAAAGGGTGCGCTCCAGCGCCATGGGTCTGCTCCGGGAAAACTGGTATCTGAATGGGCGGGCCGATTGTTACCGGCAAATTACGCCAAATCCGGCCTAGATATGCGGATTTAGCTCACGAAAGTTTGACAGATTCTAACTCATACGCAAGCCAGCCGCCGGGCCGGGGGCGGGCAGGCCCAACGATCGTTTGACGGGCGCAAATCGACCCGCGTATGCTCAAACGATCGTTTGATTCCTCGTTCAGGCCAACGAACCATGCCCTCTTCCAGTGCCCCCCTGCCGACCAAGGAACGCATCCTCGGTGCCGCCGAGGCATTGTTTGCCCGGCACGGCTTCGAAGGCGCCTCGTTGCGCCAGCTGACCACCGCTGCCGGGGTCAACCTGGCCGCCGTGAACTACCACTTCGGCTCCAAGGACCGGCTGATCGAGGAGGTCTTCCGGCGCCGCCTCGACCAGCTGAATGGACGCCGCATGGCCGCCCTGCAGAAGATCGCCGGCGACCCCGACGCCACCGTCGAGGACGTGCTGGCCGCCTTCATCGCGCCTGCACTGGAGCTTTCCCACGATGGTAGTGGTTCCTTGTTCATGCGCGTGCTGGCCCGGGCCTTCGCCGAGCACGACGACACCCTACGTAAGTTCTTGTCGGAAAACTATGGCCACGTGATGCGCCAGTTCACTGCCGAATTCGCCCGCCTGCTCCCCCATCTCAGCAAGGAGGAGCTGTATTGGCGCGTGGACCTGGTGACCGGCGCGCTGACCCACGCCATGTCGGGCTTCGGCATGATCCAGCGAAAAAGCGATGTGCCGGAGCATCAGCATCGTGAGCAAACCGCCGCGCACCTGATCCGCTTTGCTGCCGCGGGTCTCAAGTCACCCTGAATTCGACCACCGAGTATCCCCCGGCCGATCACGGCCGCCCGTCCCACCTTTTTGTGTCTCGCATTACGGAGAAGCCAATGACCGCCCCATCTTTACCCAAGGCACCGCTACGTATCCGCAAGGCCGCGGTACTCGGCGCCGGTGTCATGGGCGCGCAGATCGCTGCGCACCTGACCAACGCCGGCGTCGAAACGGTGCTGTTCGACCTTCCCGCCAAGGAAGGTCCCAAGAGCGGCATCGCCCTGAAGGCCATTGCCAATCTGCAGAAGCTGTCGCCTGCCCCGCTGGCGGACAAGAACGTCGCCGCTGCGATCATTCCGGCGAACTATGACGACGACCTGGCGCACCTGAAGGACGTCGACCTGGTGATCGAAGCGATTGCCGAGCGCATGGACTGGAAGCTCGATCTGTACAAGAAGATCGCCTCGCACCTGTCCAAGACGGCCGTGATCGCCTCCAACACCTCGGGCCTGTCGATCAATGCGCTGGCCGAAGCCTTGCCGGAAGAGATGCGCCACCGCTTCAGCGGCGTGCACTTCTTCAATCCGCCGCGCTATATGCACCTGGTCGAACTTATCCCGACCAAGCTCACCGACCCGAACGTGCTTGCAGGCCTCGAGGCCTTCCTCACCACGGCGCTGGGCAAGGGCGTGGTCTACGCCAAGGACACGCCGAACTTCATCGGCAACCGCATCGGCGTGTTTTCGATGCTGGCGACCATGTATCACACCGAGCAGTTCAAGCTCGGCTTCGACACCGTCGATGCGCTGACCGGCCCGGCCGTGGGCCGTCCCAAGAGTGCGACCTATCGCACCGCCGACGTGGTCGGCCTGGACACCATGGCGCACGTGATCAAGACCATGGCCGATACGTTGGCTGATGATCCGTGGCACGAGTACTTCAAGGCCCCGGTGTGGCTGCAGGGCCTGATCGCCAAGGGTGCGCTGGGCCAGAAGACCGGCGCCGGCTTCTATCGCAAGGCCGGCAAGGACATCGTGGTCATCGATGTGGCCAAGCAGGACTACCGCCCGTCCGAGCAGAAAGCGTCGGATGAGGTGTCCGCAATCCTCGCCATCAAGGACCCGGCCGAGAAGTTCGGCAAGCT
>DASXND010000494.1:0-3015 GCA_036495265.1 Dyella sp. | reverse complement strand
AGTCAGCGGCTATCATGTGCGGTCCGATGACCCATGCCACCACGCCCGCATCATCTGCATCCGACGCCCGCCTGCGCGATCTGCGCAAGGCGCTGGACCACGTTTCCAGTCGCGACTACGGCCGGCTGCAAGGCCGCCTGCGTGAACTCTCACGCCGCTTCGACGAACGAAAGCTGACGACGCTGAGCGCTGATATCGAGGTATCCGCGGCAAAGCGTCGCGCTCGTGTGGAGGCCAAGCCCGCAATCCGATTGGATGAATCGCTGCCGATTACGGCCCGAGCCGACGAGATCGTCGAGCTGATCCGCAAGCATCAAGTGGTGGTGATCGCCGGTGAAACCGGCTCAGGCAAGACTACCCAGCTGCCCAAGCTGTGCCTGGCTGCCGGCCGCGGCGAAGCGGGCATGATCGGTTGTACCCAGCCGCGCCGCTTGGCTGCGCGCTCAGTGGCGCGCCGCGTGGCGGAGGAGTTGGGCACGCCGCTGGGCGAGCAAGTTGGTTTCCAAGTGCGCTTCAACGACCAGGTGTCCGAGCGCAGCCTGATCAAGTTCATGACCGACGGCATCCTGCTGGCCGAGACCCAGGGCGACCCGTGGCTCAGCGCGTACGACACCATCATCATCGACGAAGCGCATGAGCGCAGCCTCAATATCGATTTCCTGCTCGGCTATCTGAAGCGGCTGGCGACCAAGCGGCCCACGCTGAAGATCATCGTCACCTCGGCCACCATCGATACCGAACGCTTTGCCGAACATTTCAGCGGCGCGCCGATCGTGTCGGTGGAAGGGCGTACCTATCCGGTGGAAGTGCGCTGGCGCTCGCTCGATGAAGTGGCTGCCAGGCGCGGACAGCGGGCTGGGGACATGCAGCAAGGCAGTGCCGAACACGTCGCAGCGGTGCTGGACGAGATCACCCACGACGACCCGCGCGGCGACGTACTGATCTTCATGCCCGGCGAGCGCGAGATCCGCGACACGCATTTGCTGTTGTCGCGCCGGCAATACCGCGAAACCGAAGTGCTGCCGCTGTATGCGCGCCTTTCCGCGGGCGACCAGGACCGGGTGTTCAAGCCCGGTCCGAAACGACGCATCGTGCTGGCCACCAACGTGGCCGAGACGTCGCTGACGGTGCCGCGCATCCGCTACGTGATCGACTCGGGCCACGCACGCGTCAAACGCTACAGCCAGCGTAGCCAACTCGAACGCCTGCATGTAGAGCCGATTTCCCGGGCCGCCGCCGACCAGCGCAAGGGCCGCTGCGGACGTGTGGGGCCGGGCACCTGTTATCGCCTCTACGACGAGGCCGATTACAGCAGTCGCGCCGCCTACACCGACCCGGAGCTGCTGCGCTCGTCGCTCGCCAACGTGATCCTGCGCATGCTCTCGCTGGAACTGGGCGACGTGGAGCAGTTCCCCTTCCTCGAAGCGCCCGATCCGCGCGTGGTGGCCGATGGCTATCGACGCCTGGCGGAGATCTCGGCGATCGACGAGGCGCGTCATCTCACCCCGATCGGGCGCACGGTCGCCCGCTTGCCGATCGACGTGCAGCTGGCGCGCATGCTGGTGGAGTCAGAAAAGCTGCATAGCCTGCGCGACGTGTTGACCATCGTGTCCTTCCTCAGCATCCAGGATCCGCGCGAGCGTCCGGCGGATGCACGCCAGCAAGCGGATGCCGCGCATGCGGCGTTTGCTGATCCCAAGTCCGATTTCGTCGGCGTGATCAACCTCTGGCGCGAGTACGGCAAGGCGCATGAAGACCTGACGCAGTCGAAGCTGCGCGACTGGTGTTCGCGGCACTTCCTCAGCTTTATGCGCATGCGTGAATGGCGTGAGTTGCACCGGCAGTTGTTGCTGGTGGTGCAGGAGCTGGGTTGGAGCCTCGAAGCTGTTGCTCCTTCTCCCCTTCGGGGGGAAGGTTGGGATGAGGGGGCAACCTCGCGAGGAGCTGCAAAGGCAAAGGCTGTTCCTCCGGAACAGAAGCAAGGTAGGAAAGCGTCGGGCGAGCACCCGCCCCTCACCCCAACCCTCTCTCCCACGGGACTACCTTCGGGTCGCCCGAAGGGGAGCGGGAGCGAGGACGAGGCGGCGCTGCACTACGAAGCGATTCACCGCAGCCTGCTCGCTGGCCTACCCACCCAGGTAGGTCACAAGGACGAAAAGAGCGTCTATCGCAGCACGCGCGAACGCCGCTTCCAGGTATTTCCCGGTTCGGCGCTGTCCAAAGTGCCACCAAACTGGATCTTCGCCGCGCAGATTCTCGATGTGGGCGGCCGCGTCTGGGGCATGGCCTGCGCCCGCGTCGAGCCGCTGTGGATCGAGCAACAGGCTGCGCATTTGCTGCGTTCGTCTTGTCGCGACGAGCACTGGTCGCGCAAGCGCGGCCATGTCGTTGCGTATGAGCAGGTGAGCCTGTTCGGACTCACCCTGGTCGAGCGTCGACCGGTGACGTTCCAGCGTCAGAACCCGGCGCTTGCCCACCAGATTTTCCTGCGTGAGGCACTGGTGCGTTGCGATATCGACGCACGCGCAGATTTCATCCGTGCCAACCAGCGCGTGCTCGAAGACGCCCATGGCATCGAGGCCAAGCAGCGTCGCGAAGGCCTGCTGCGCCACGAAGACGAACTGGTCGGATTCTTCGAAGGCAAACTGCCGCAGGACATCGCCGACAGCCGCGCGCTCGATGCGTGGTATCGCAAGGCGCGTCCTGCTGAGCAAGCGGCGCTACGCTGGTCGCTGGACGATGTGATGAGTGGTGGCGCTGGGCTCGACCCCAGGGCGTTTCCTGCTTCGCTGGAGATTGCGCCGCAGAAATATCGGCTCGAATACCGTTTCGTGCCTGGCGACGAGGCTGATGGCGTCACCCTGCATTTGCCGCTCTCCATGTTGAATGCGCTGCCGGCCGCGCGCTGCGAATGGCTGGTGCCGGGACTGCTGGCGGAAAAAGTGGCCGAGTTGATTCGCGGCTTGCCCAAGGCGCTGCGACGCAATTTTGTACCGGCCCCGGACTTCGCCCGCG
>DASXND010000493.1:0-4168 GCA_036495265.1 Dyella sp. | reverse complement strand
CCGAGGTTGACGCTTTGGGTGCCCGGATAGCCGGCCCACAGGTCAGCCGACGAACCGGTGATGTACACGCTGGCGCTGCCGAAGATGCCTAGCACCAGCGCGGCTTGCAGCAACTGCAGCAGGCCGGCGAAGCCCACCGCGACGATGGCGGGCAGGAAGCGGCGCCATTCGTAGATCAGGGTCTTGCGAGCAAGCGCCACCATCAGTTGACACTCGGTGGCAGGGGAGGGGTGGGCATGGATGCACCACCGAGTGCTTTGTATAGCGCGACATAGGCCAGGTCGCGTGCCGCCACGGCGCCCACGACCTCCAGTTCTGCGCGATGACCTTCGATAAGGCCGTCCTGCACGTCGAGGTTGCTGCCCAGATTCAGTTCGGCACGCTTGCGTACGGCCGTCATGCTGGTTTGCAGTGCCTGGGCGGCCTGTTGCGACGCCGTCTCGCGACCGCGTAGCTGCTCCAGGTCGCCCATCGCCGTTTCTGCCTCAGCCACGCCTTGCAACACCGCCTGGCGATACGCCAGCACGGCGGCACGCAGCTCATGGTCCTTGGCGTGGGCATTGGCCACGCGCTGGCCCCAGTCGAACAGCGGGATGTCGATGACCGGACCGTACGAGAAGATGGCTTCGCCGGTATGCACGCGGTAATTGCTGGCGATATTGGACGACCATTGAACCGACGCACCCAGGCCGACATGCGGATAAATCTCGGCACGGCTCATGCCGAGCTCGCCGGCGGCGCGCAATACCTCCGCCTCGGCGCTGGCGATCTCCGGCCTCGCGCGCAGCATGTCGGCCGGTGCGGTGGTCAGCTGCCACTCGCCGAGCTGAGGTTGCGCGCCAGGTTGCAGCCATTGCGGATCGGGCTCATTCTGGCCCACCAGCACCGCCAATTGCTGGGCGCTGCTGTTGATCACTTGTTGTGGGTCGGCCAGTGCGGCCTGGGCGCGCGCCAGCTCGGCCTGAGCTCGGGCCACCTCCAGTGGAGGCGCCAGCTTCAGTTGCTCGCGCACTTGCAGCAGCCGCAGCTTTTCCTGCTGGGCGTCGCGGATGGCCGTCAACAATTGTGCCTGCCGCTGGGCCGAGCGCAGCTCGATCCAGCGCCGGCTGACTTCGGCTACCAGCGACACCTGGGCACCACGCAAGGCAGCGCTGGCGCCGTCGAGCTGCCCTTGCGAGAGGCGGCCGGTGCTTTGCCAGGCGCCGAACAAGGGCAGTTCCCACAGCGCGTCGAAGCCGACCACAAAGTACGAGGCCGTGGTGTCGGGGTCGATCACGTCGTTGGTGCGCCCATGCAACGAAGGCAGGTACGAGTCGTGAGCGTGACGATTCAACAGGCGAGCCGCGCGCATGCGCTCGGCGGCTTGCGCCACGTCGAGATTGCTTTGCAGGGCACGATCGATCAGCGCGTTCAACTCGGGGTCACCCAACGCCTGCCACCAGCCGTGCAGGTCGGCCGTCGGGGGCGCGACACCGGCCGGCGCGTTGCGCCAGGATTCAGGTACGGGGGGCTTGAGCTGGGGCAGCGGCGCCGCTGTGCAGCCGGCCAACAAGACCAGGCCCCATGCCAGCAGCGCAGGCGCCAGGACGAGGCGGCCGCCGCGGGTCGCCATTCCTTGGATCGACGGTAGCGGTTTATATCGACGCTGAAACACGAAATTCCAGAAAATTCAGGTGGTTGAGTCCGTCTTGTGGCCGCTAGCTAAACCACTGCTACTCCCTCGGAGCCCGTTACGGCCAGTAAGGTTCCGCCCAGGGAGGGGACAGCGGCTGCCTGGGGCCAAGTCACTGTGGATATCGGTGGGCGCTGAGCTCGCTCATAAACCACCAATCATACTTGAGGACGCTTATGACTGGCTTTGTCTAAAGAACTGGGCGGTTTTGCCTACGTTCTGGGACGGCATGGCCGCACACTTTGCGCAGTATCTTTCGGAAAGAAAGGAGGCCGAAAGGGGCGGGTACCTATGGTGTCGCCATACTGCAATGCGGAGCTTTACGTGACTGGCTGGACCATTCTCTGCGATTTTGACGGCACCATCTCCGTCGAGGACGTCATCGACTCGCTGCTCGACCGTTTCGGCCGCCCTGGCTGGGAAACCCTTGAGCAGGACTGGCGCGCAGGCCGCATCGGCTCGCGTGAGTGCATGACCGGCCAGGTTTCCCTGCTGGACATGACCCGTGAAGCGCTCGACAAGCACCTCTCCTCGTTGTGGATTGATCACGCGTTCCCGGCGTTCGTGAAGCAGGCGCGTGAGCTGTCCACGCCGATTCGCGTGGTGAGCGACGGTCTCGACTACGCCATCCACAAGATCCTCGGTCGTTATGGTCTGGACGATCTGCCGTTGGCTGCCAATCACCTGGCACCGGCGACCCCGCCGCGCCAGTGGCAGCTCACTTCGCCGTTCCAGGCTGACGGCTGCCGCAGTGGTACGTGCAAGTGCGCCGTGGCCGCCCAGGCGAGCAAGGGCGGCACCAAGACCTTGCTGATTGGCGATGGCGCTTCGGACTTCTGCGCCGCCGACCGCGTCGATTTCGTGTTTGCCAAGCATCGTTTGATCGAGCATTGCCGCGCCGCCGGCATTCCGTACGTGCCGATCACCGGTTTCGAGGACGCGCTGGAGCTATTGCCGCGCCTGCTCGATGGCAGCCTGCTCGCCGAGCACGCACCGGTTGAGCCTGCGCTCGCCGTTGCCTCTCTCTGATCAGATCCCCCTGATCACCCCTTTTTGCACGTTTCAGGATTTCTCTGATGAACGCTTTTGACAAGAACGCCGCTGGCGTCGTGATTCCCGACGAGCAGCTGCTGGCTGACGAGGCCCAGTGGAGCTCGTTTGGCGACACCGTCCATTACGTCGACCCGCCGAAGATCTTCCGCCACGGCGAAGGCAGCTGGATGTACGACACCGCCGGCGTGCCGTTCCTCGACCTGCAGATGTGGTACTCCGCGGTCAACTTCGGCTACGGCAACAAGCGTCTCAACGACACGCTGAAGCGCCAGATCGACGTGCTGCCGCAGGTTGCCAGCCAGTACCTGCACCAGACCCGCATCGAGCTGGCCAAGACCATTGCGGTCGACGCGCAGCAGAAGTTCGGTCTGAAGGGCCGCGTGCACTTCAACGTGGGCGGCGCGCAGGCGGTCGAGGATTCGCTCAAGCTGGTGCGTAACTACAGCAACGGCAAGAGCCTGATGTTCGCCTTCGAGGGCGGCTATCACGGCCGTACCTTGGGCGCATCGGCGATCACGTCGAGCTACCGTTACCGTCGTCGCTTCGGCCACTTCGGTGAGCGCGCGATGTTCATTCCGTTCCCGTATCCGTTCCGTCGCCCGAAGGGCATGACCCCGGAAGAATATTCCGATGCGTGCGTGCGCCAGTTCGAGCGCCTGTTCGAGACGGAATACAACGGCGTGTGGGATCCCAAGGTCAACCAGGCCGAATACGCCGCTTTCTATGTCGAGCCGATCCAGGGCACCGGCGGCTATGTCATTCCGCCGAGGAACTTCTTCAAGGACCTGAAGAAGGTGCTGGACAAGTACGGCATCCTGATGGTGGTCGACGAAATCCAGATGGGTTTCTGGCGTACCGGCAAGCTGTGGTCGATCGAGCACTTCGGCGTGACGCCGGACGTGGTCGTATTCGGCAAGGCGCTGACCAATGGTCTGAATCCGTTGTCCGGCCTGTGGGCCCGCGAAGAACTGATCAACCCGACCATCTTCCCGCCGGGCTCCACCCACAGCACGTTCAATTCCAACCCGCTGGGTACCTCGCTGGGTCTGGAAGTGATCAAGATGGGTTACGAGCTGAACTACGAGAAGACGGTGGCCGAGAAGGGCGCTCACTTCCTCGACGCGCTCAAGGATCTGCAGAAGCGCCACAAGGAAATCGGCGACGTCGACGGCCTGGGTCTGGCGCTGCGCGCCGAGATCTGCACCGACGACGGCTTCACCCCGAACCGGGCCCTGCTGGACAAGATGGTCGACATCGGCCTGGCCGGCGACCTGCAGCACAACGGCAAGAAGATCGGCCTCGTGCTCGACGTGGGTGGCTGGTACAAGAACGTGATCACGTTCGCGCCGTCGCTGGACATATCGCACGAAGAGATCGACCTGGCTATCTCGCTGCTCGACCAGCTGCTGACCAAGGCCAAGAAAGCAATGTAAGACACCACCG
>DASXND010000492.1:0-8707 GCA_036495265.1 Dyella sp. | reverse complement strand
CGCACCCAGCCTGGCGGCTTGGATTCCGCCGGCACGGCCCCACCTCTGGCGGACTACTTTGTCTGCGGAGCCCTCCATGGAATCCTTTCACGCCACCACCATCATCTCGGTGCGTCGCCAGGGGCGCGTCGTGATCGGCGGCGACGGCCAGGTCACCCTCGGCAATACGGTGATGAAGGCCAACGCGCGCAAGATCCGCCGCCTGGGCAAGGGCGACGTGCTGGCGGGTTTTGCCGGTGCCACTGCCGACGCCTTCACCTTGTTCGAGCTGTTCGAGCAGAAGCTGGACAAGCACGGCGGCAATCTCACCCGCTCCGCGGTGGAGTTGGCCAAGGAATGGCGCACCGACCGCCGCCTGGGCCGCCTCGAAGCCATGCTCGCCGTGGCCGACAAGGAAGCCTCGCTGCTGATCTCGGGTAACGGCGACGTACTGGAGCCGGAGCACGGTTTGATCGCCATCGGTTCGGGCGGCCCGTACGCGCAATCGGCGGCCATGGCACTGATGGAGAACACCGAATTGAACGCATTCGAGATCGTCGAGCGCGCGCTGAAGATCGCCGGCGATATCTGCATCTATACCAATCACAACACCACCATCGAGGAGCTGTAAGCGCTCGGCGCGGCAGCCATCCTCTTCGTCATCCCGGATGCGCCGGAATGACGAGCCAAGACCACACCTCCGGTGACCTCATGTCCGAACTCACTCCCCGCGAAATCGTCAACGAACTCGACCGCTACATCATCGGCCAGCACGACGCCAAGCGCGCCGTGGCGATTGCGCTGCGCAACCGCTGGCGCCGCATGCAGCTGGAGCCGAACCTGCGCAACGAAGTAACGCCCAAGAACATCCTGATGATCGGACCCACCGGCGTGGGCAAGACCGAGATCGCACGCCGCCTGGCCAGCCTGGCCAATGCGCCGTTCGTGAAGGTTGAGGCGACCAAGTTCACCGAAGTGGGTTATGTGGGCAAGGATGTCGAGTCGATCGTGCGTGACCTGGCCGACGTCGCCTACAAGCTGACCCGCGAACAGGCGATCAAGCGCGTGCGCACGCAGGCGGAGGACCGTGCCGAGGACCGCATCCTCGACGCCCTGCTGCCGCGCCGGCAGACGCCGACCGACTGGTCGCATGACAGCACGCCGGCGAGCCAGGACCAAAGCGACACCCGCCAGAAGCTGCGCAAGCAGCTGCGCGAAGGTGCGCTGGACGAGCGCGAGATCGAGCTGGATTTCGCCACGAACGTGGGCGTGGAGATCATGTCGCCCCCGGGCATGGAGGAGATGGGCCAGCAGCTACGCCAGATGTTCCAGAACCTGGGCGGCGCCAAGACCCAGCAGCGCAAGCTGGCGATCAAGCTGGCGCGCCCGCTGCTGATCGAAGAAGAAGCCTCCAAGCTGCTCAACGACGAGGAAGTGCGCGCCCAGGCGATGGAAGCGGCCGAGCAGAACGGCATCGTCTTCATCGACGAGATCGACAAGGTGGCGCAGCGTTCGGAGTGGGGTGGTGCCGGTGTCAGCCGCGAAGGTGTGCAGCGCGACTTGCTGCCCCTGGTGGAAGGCTCCACGGTGTCGACCAAGTACGGCCCGATCAAGACCGACCACATGCTGTTTATCGCCTCCGGTGCGTTCTCGTTGGCCAAGCCGTCCGACCTGATTCCGGAGTTGCAGGGCCGCCTGCCGATCCGGGTGGAGTTGTCGGCGCTGTCGGTCAATGACTTCAAGCGCATCTTGCGCGAGCCGCAGAACGCCTTGACCACGCAATACATAGCCTTGCTGGGCACCGAGGGCGTCACGGTCAATTTCACCGACTCGGGCGTGGACCGCCTGGCCGAGGTGGCCTTCCAGGTCAACGAGCGCACCGAGAACATCGGCGCCCGCCGCCTGCACACCGTGATGGAACGGCTGTTGGAGAAGATCTCCTACGAAGCTGCGGACAAGTCCGGCGAAAAATACGTGATTGACGCCGAATATGTCGATATCAATCTCGGTACCCTGGTCCAGGACGAGGACTTGAGCCGTTACATCCTGTAAACAAGGGGAAAGCCCCTAGCTGTTAAAATTGTGACCATGAGTAATGTGATCGAACTGAAAACCACCGGCCAGCGGGCCCAGCTGCGCGAAGCGCAGCAGAAGCATCAGCTGATCCGGTTATGGCGTACCGAGCTGGAACACGGCAGCTTTTGTGGTTACGTGGGCGGGGTCGGGCGCGAATTCTTCCTGCTGTGGGTCGTCGGCGACGGCATCACCTATGACGGCATGTATGTGATGCGCCATCGTGATGTCTCCGAGCTGGAGGCGCCGGACAAGCATGCCCCCTTCATGGAGAAGGCGCTGGCGGTGAAGCATCTGATGCCGCGCACGCCGCGCGGTTTCCCGCTGGACAATATTCGCGAGGTCATCCAGGCCGCCGCCGTGCAGGCGCCGGTCATCGGCGTGCACGTAGACAGTGAGGACGAGTCGGAGGTCTGTTACATCGGCCGCCTCGTCAGCGTCGAGGAAGACGGCTTCAACATGCAGGAAATCTCTCCCGATGCGGAATGGCTGCGCGAAGCGTCGTTCTTCTCCTGGGACGAAGTTTCCACCGTCAGCATCGAGGATGGCTATGCCACGTCCTTGCTGGCCGTGGCCGGCGCACCGCCGGCGCTGGAGCAAGGCGATTCGGGTGTGGGCCACGCCAACTGACCGACGTCCCGTTTCGTCATGCCTTGCATCCTCCTACTGCCGGCCCTCGTGGCCGGCAGTGTCGTTTCAGCCCGTGCGATGGTCGCGCGGCGTGAAGCGCATCAATCGATACGGAACAGTTCACCGGAAAAGCGACTGTCGATGTAATGGTCCAGACCGCTTACGTGGTGCTCGGAGCGACGCGGCTCGTCATGCACGCCGGGCGACGCAGCACCGGTTAGCGCGCTTGGCTCGGTCTTGATGTCGAAATAACGTGAAAGCGGCTTCTTTGCCGATGACTTGATCACGAAGGGTTGGATGAAGAGCAACATGGTCGTATGCCTCGAAGATCACCCGCTTGCTGGGCAAGGTCTACACTAGGCCAGGCAGAGCCTCGCAAAAAGCGAGATTTTTGCACCCCAGTATTGAGGAAGATTCAATATGGGCCGGCCACCGCTCATTGCCCTGCAAGGCTTCGTGATTGCCGCGCGCACCGGCAATCTCTCGCTCGCTGCCCAGCAAATGCATCTCACGGCCAGCGCGCTCAGTCATCAGATCCGCGGTCTCGAAGAGCGGCTGGGCAGGCGTGTCTTCATACGTGGACCGCGCGGAGTCGAACTGACGCCGGAAGGTGTGCGGTTGCTCGAGTCGGTAGGCCCGTCGTTCGAATCGATCGATCGAGCCATGCAGCAATTCAGCGCGCCACATGCGGATGTGCTGACGCTCAGCCTGATGCCGTCGGTGGCCTCGAGCTGGCTGCTGCCGCGCTTGCCGACGTTCGTCGCCCTGCATCCGCAGCTTCAGCTCAATCTGCAGTCCTGCGTGGAACTGGTCAATTTCGAGCGCGAGCCTGTGGATGCGGCGCTCCGCTTTGGTCCCGGCGAGTGGCCGGGTGTGCATGCCGAACATCTATTCGATGATTGGCTCACGCCGATCGCCAGTCCCGACCTCATCGCGCGACTTGGCCGGCCCACGCTGGAGACGTTGTCGGACTGGCCCCTGCTGCGCGATCCCGAGAATGTGTGGACGAAGTGGTTCCACACCTATGGCGGCAAGCCACCCGCACGCTACGTCGCCCACTTCGACGACACCGAGACGCTGCACCGGGCGGCAATCGAAGGCATGGGCATCGCACTCGGCCGTCTGACCATGGCGCGCCCACTCGTCGATGCGGGACAGCTGGTGTTGCTCAGCGCGCATCGGTTGCGCGCCGAGTTCGCGCACTACCTGGTCTATCCGCCACGCTCTGAGAAACATCCGGCCTTGCTCGCTTTTCGCGCGTGGCTGCTGGATGAAGCGCATCGATACGCGCTTGCACCAGCGCTGGTGGCGGTGCGTGGGAAGAAGCGTCGAAGCGGCTGAAGCCGTTGTGCGCGTTCGCGCCCGTCGAACTAACGCCGGGCGCGAAACCTCAGGGTGATGTCGACGCGGCCGCAGGCGTCGCCCGCGGGGCTGCCGGCGCGGCGCCTTTCACTTCATGCTGGAAGAAATTCTCGATCAGGTGATAGGCGTGGCTGCGCTGGCCCGGCAGGTTCAAGCCGTGCTTGGCGCCGGGGTAGGCCATGAACTGGAACTGTGTGCCACGTTTTTGCATTTCCGCCATCAGCTTGGTGGAGTTGAGAAACAGCACGTTGTCGTCGGCCATGCCGTGCACCAGGTACAGCTTGGAGGTGAGGCCATCGAGCCAGGCCAGCGGCGAGCTGCGCGTGTAGCCCGAAGCATTGTCCTGCGGACGACCCAGATAACGCTCGGTGTAGAACGTGTCGTAGAGGCGCCAGTCGGTGACCGGCGCCACCGCCACGCCGCCGGCCAGTTCGTCCGATGCCTTGGCCAGCATCATGGTGGTCATGTAGCCGCCGTAGCTCCAGCCGAACACGCCGATGCGCTTGGGGTCGACCCAGGGCTGCGACTTCAACCAGTGGATGCCGGCGAGCTGGTCTTCGACTTCGGCGGCGCCCAGCTGCTGGTAGATGGCGTCCTCAAACTGGCGTCCGCGACGCGCCATGCCGCGGTTGTCCAAGGTGAACACCACGAAGCCCTGGCTGGCCATGTACTGGTTGAAGTAATCGCCCCAGGCATTGGTGACCAGCTGCGCGTGCGGACCGCCGTAGAACATGTTGAACACCGGGTATTTCTTCGACGGATCGAAGCCGGCTGGCTTGTACAGGCGGTAGTACAGCAGCTGCCCGTCGGCGGCCTTGATGGTGCCGAATTCCGGCTTGATCAGGCTGTCGCGGTACGGCCAGAACGGATGTTTCTCGTCGAGCTTGTTCGGCTCGATCCAGCTCACCAGGCTGCCGTCCGGCTTGTGCACGCTCACCTGGGGCGGCGTGTCGACGCTGGAGAACGTATCCAGATAGAACGACGCATTCGGTGCAAACTCGGCCGTGTGCGTACCGGCGCCCTGGCTGATGCGCACGGGCGCATCGGCGGTGCTGCCATCGAGTTTGAGCGCGTAGATATGACGTTCGGGTACGGCGTCGCGATTGGAACTGACGAAGACGGTGCCGGTGTGTTCGTTGACCGCCAGCACACCGTCGATCTGCCACTCGCCTTCGCTCACCGCGTGCTTGAGCTTGCCGTCGATGCCGTAGAGGTAGAGATGATGAAAGCCGCTGCGCTCGCTGCCCCACAGGAACGACTTGCCGTCCTTGAGGAAGGTGAGGTCGCTGTTGAGATTGATCCAGGTATCGCTGTTTTCGCTGAGCAGGGTGCGCTGGGCCAGCGTCTTCGCATCGACCAGGCGCAGGTCCAGGTGTTGCTGGTTGCGCGACATCCGTTGGTAGGCGAGGTGCTTGCCGTCCGGCAGCCAGTTCACCCGGGTGAGGTAGATGTCGTTGTCCTTGCCCAGGTCGATCCAGCGCGGCTGGCCGCCGCTGGGCGAGACCAGGCCCAGTTTCACTGCGACATTGGCTGCACCCGCGGCGGGATAGCGCTGGTCGACCACCTCGGTATGGTCGGCATAGAGCTCGGTGCGCCTGGTCACCGGCACCTTGGCTTCGTCGAAACGCTCGAACGCCATGGCCGAGTCATCCGGTGCCCACCAGTAGCCACGGCTGCGATCCATTTCTTCCTGCGCGACGAATTCCGCTTCGCCGTTGTGCACCGTGCCGCCGCCATCGTGGGTCAGCTGCTTCGCTTCGCCGCTGCTGAGGTCGATCACCCACAGGTTCTGCTCGCGCACGAAGGAGACATAGCGGCCCTTGGGCGAGAAGCGGGGATCGATCACGTTGTCGCCGGTATCGAGCAGGCGCGGTGCGGCATCGGGCGTGGCCAGCGAGTAGAGATAGAGCTTGCCGCCGATCGGAAACAGCAGCTGCTTGCCGTCCGGCGACCACTGGTAGCTCACGATGCCACGTAGCCCGGCAGTGCGTTCGCGCTCGCGGCGCGCCTTCTCCGCATCGGACAGCTGTTCGCCGTTGGGCTCCAGCTTCTTCGAATCCACCTGCATCTGCGTGCGGTTGTCCTTGAGCTGGTAAGACCACAGGTCGAGCTGGTACTGGTCATCCGGACGCGGGCGCAGGAAGCTGACGCGACTGCCATCGGGCGAGATCTGCAGCCCGCGCGGCGCGGGGCCGGCCAGACTGCCGCCGTCAAAGATGCGTTCGATCGTGAGTTTTTCGGCCATGGTCGGCAGGGCCACCATCGTCAGGGCGGCAAAGAGGAGGGCACGCATGGGTACTTCCTGGGGCGGTGCGGCGTACGCAAGAACAAGCGGCGATTAGACCGCGTCGAGCCAGCCGATACCAGCTATTTCCCGTGAAAAGCAGCGCTTTCGGCGTGAATGCGCGGCTTCAGGGCTTAGAGCCTGTTCGAAGTCTCCGCGTGGCCCGCGCCGGGATCTGTTTGCGCGCAGGCCAAGGAAGAACGAGGGAGTGTACGTCCGTACACGACCGAGCGATGACGCCGGCCTGCGGGCAAACAGACCCGGCCCGTAGGGTTGAGCCCGTGTGCCCGCCAGGAACCGGCGCGCGGCTCGACCTGACGGCCAGTCAGGCGCTTCGCCACGCACCGCTCCCTGGCGGGCACACGGGCTCAACGCGGGCTACGCGGAGACTTCGAACAGGCTCTTACCGCTGGGCGCCCTGGCCGAACAGGACCTTGCGGGCTTCCTCGTCCGTGGTCAGGTCGAAACGACCCTTGATCTCGTCGCCCAGTGCATAGGCGCGCTTGCTGGCGGGGCGCTCGCGGATGGCTTCAAACCAGGTCTTCAGCTGCGGAAAATCCTCCAGCAGCATGCCCTGGTTCTCGTACGGCACGATCCAAGGATAAGCCGCCATATCGGCGATGGTGTAGTCCTCGCCGGCGATAAACGCGCGGCCTTCCAGGCGCTTGTTCAGCACGCCGTAGAGGCGCCGCGTCTCGTTGACGTAGCGGTCGATGGCGTAGGGGATCTTCTCCGGCGCATAGCGATTGAAGTGGTGGTTCTGTCCCAGCATCGGGCCGAGGCCGCCCACCTGCCAGTACAGCCACTCCAGCACCTGGTAGCGGCCGCGCGTGTCGGCTGGCATAAAGCGTCCGGCCTTCTCGGCCAGGTACTGCAGGATGGCACCCGACTCGAACACGCTGATCGGCTCGCCGCCGTCGGCCGGCTGCGTATCCACGATGGCCGGCATGCGGTTGTTCGGTGAAATGGCCAGGAACCCCGGCTCGAACTGCTCGCCCTTGCCTATGTTCACCGGCTTGATCGTGTAGGGCAGGCCGGATTCCTCGAGGAACAGGGTGATCTTGTGGCCGTTGGGGGTGGGCCAGTAGTACAACTCGATCATGTCGTTTCCTAAACGGCGGGCGATGCCTGGATGTTCGGGGCAGCCCGTGCGGATTCAAGCCAACGCCCTCACCTGTGCACGGTACCGTCAACCCTTGCTGCCCACCCCGCGTTCCCGCGCTGGCACGCCCATAGGAGTTAAGCCCATGAACCGCCTCTCTCGTTTTGCCGCCTTGACCCTCGGCCTCGCCATCGCTGGCGCCGCCGGCGCCCAAGCCCAGGAAAGCAACAGTGCCACCGCCCCGGAGCACGCGATGCAGCAGCCCCAGGGCCGTCGGGCTCCCGATCCCCAGCAGCAGCTGCAACACCTGACCAAGCAGCTGCAGCTCAGCGCCGACCAGCAGGCCAAGATCGGCCCGATCCTGCAACAGCGTGATCAGCAGATCCAGGCCTTGCGTGCCGACAGCAGCCTTTCGCAGGCGGATCGTCGCGCCAAACTCATGTCGCTGGCCCAGGACAGCAGCAAGCAGATCGATGCCGTGCTGACCCATGCCCAACGCGACCAGATGAAGGCCATGCGGGAAAAGGCCATGGAGCACATGCAGGAGCGCCGCGGCCAGCACGTGCCGTCGTCGTCCAGCAGCAGCTAAGCATCTTCTCCCTCACCGTCATCCCAGCGGCTCTCAACAGCCGAAGGCCGGTCAAGCTGGGATGACGGACATTAGGCGTCGCATGCAACCCGCACGTCCCGTCCCGTTATGCTCATCGACTGTTTCAGACAGCGGATGGATGAGCTATGGCACGCGTCGTCGTGGTCGGCAGTATCAATATGGACCTGGTGACGCTGGCGCCGCGCTTTGCCGCACCAGGTGAGACCCTGCTCGGCAAACGATTTCTCACCGTGCACGGTGGCAAAGGGGCGAACCAGGCCGTGGCCGCAGTGCGGCTGGGTGCCGACGTGGCCTTGATTGGTGCGGTAGGCGATGACGCTTTCGGTATGCAGCTGCATGCCGGCCTCGCCCATGAGGGCATCTCGCTGGACCACGTCGCCCGTATCGCCGATTGCGGCAGCGGCACGGCGTCAATCACCGTGGCGGAAGGCGAAAACCACATCATCGTGGTACCCGCCGCCAACGCGCGGGTGACGCCAGCCCAGATCGAGCGAGCGCAAGCCACGCTCGCCAAGGCGGATGCCATCCTGGTGCAGATGGAAATTCCGCTCGAGGCGGTGGAAGCCACGTTGCGGCTCGGCCATCGACTCGGCAAACCGGTGATTCTCAACCCTGCCCCGGCGCAGCCACTGCCGATCGAATGGCTCAAGCTCGCGCGCTATCTCAC
>DASXND010000491.1:0-6964 GCA_036495265.1 Dyella sp. | reverse complement strand
CGATCCTTGGCGTACCAACCCAGGTGCTTGCGCGCGATGCGCACGCCCTGCAGTTCACCGTAGAACGCATAAAGCTGTTCGAGGTGATGGACCAGGATGGCGCAGACGTCCTGCGGTGTCGGCTCGGGCAAGGTCTCGCCTGTCGCCAGGTAGTGGGCGATCTCGCGAAATATCCACGGCCGCCCTTGGGCGCCACGCCCCACCATTACCGCATCGGCGCCGGTGACATCGAGCACGTGTCTGGCTTGCTGTGGCGTGAGGACGTCGCCATTAGCCAGCACGGGAATGCGCACGGCCTGCTTTACCGCGGCGATGGTCGCGTACTCGGCTTCGCCTTCGTACTTGTCGGCACGGGTGCGGCCGTGCACGGCCAAGGCGGCAATGCCGGCGTCTTCCGCAATCTTCGCGATGGTCAGCGCGTTCTTGTTCTGACGGTCCCAGCCGGTGCGGATCTTCAAGGTGACGGGGATGTCGACCGCGTCGACCACCGCCTTGACGATGCGCGCCACCAGCGGTTCGTCCTGCAACAGGGCCGAACCGGACCATACGTTGCAGACCTTCTTGGCCGGGCAGCCCATGTTGATGTCGACGATTTGCGCCCCGTTGTCCGCGTTGTAGCGCGCGGCTTCGGCCAGCATGGTCGGATCGTAGCCGGCGATCTGCACGCTTACCGGCTCGGGTTCGCCGGCATGGTCCATGCGCTGCAGCGATTTGCGCGTTCGCCACAGGCGCGGATCGGACGCGGTCATTTCCGACACGGCCAACCCCGCGCCCAGCCGTTTGCACAGCAGGCGAAAAGGTTTGTCGGTGACGCCGGCCATGGGGGCGAGCACCACGTTCGGGTCGATGCGGTAGGGGCCAATCTGCATCCGCCCATTGTAACCGGGGCGGCTTCGCGGTTCCCGCGCCGGCTTCAGTGGGCGGACTTGGCCGTTAGTGTGCCCTGCAGGCTGGCGCGATCGTGTTTGTGCTTGAACATGAACATGAACAGCACGGCGACCACCAGCGAATACAGCGCAAAGGAGATCCAGATGCCGTGCCAGTCCTTGCTCTGGTCCTCATGCGTGAAGAACGCCTCGATGATCAGGCCGCTCAGCGAGCTGCCGAGCACGGCGCCGATGCCGTTGGTCATCAGCATGAACAAGCCCTGCGCGCTGGCGCGGATCGAGGGATCGCTCTGGCCTTCCACGAAGAGCGAGCCGGAGATGTTGAAGAAGTCGAAGGCCATGCCGTAGACGATGCACGACAGCACGATCATCCACAGGCCCGGGCCCGGATCGGCATAGGCGAGCAGGCCGAAGCGCAGCGTCCAGGCGAACATGCTGATCAGCATCACCGTCTTGATGCCGAAGCGCTTGAGGAAGAACGGAATGGCCAAGATAAACAGCGTCTCGGAAATCTGCGAGATCGACATGATGATGGCCGGGTAGCGCACGGCTACCAGATCTTTGTACACGTCCATTTTGGCGAAATCATGCAGGAAGGTATCGCCGTAGGCATTGGTCAGCTGCAGCGACGCACCGAGCAGCATCGCAAAGACGAAAAACACCGCCATACGGGCATCGCGAAACAGCGAGAACGAGGTGAGGCCCAATGTATCGAGCAGCGACTGGTTCGGCTTGCGCTGGAAGCGCGGCGGGCAGGGCGGCAGGCTGAAGGCGTACAAGCCCAGCAGCAGGGACGCGCCTGAGGCAACGTAGAACTGCCCGGACGAGGTCTCCAGGCGCAACAGACTTACCGTCCACAGCGCGGCGATAAAACCCACCGTGCCCCACACGCGGATCGGCGGGTAGTCCTTGACGATGTCCTTGCCGTCGTCCTTCAACGCGTTATAGGCCACCGCGATGGAAAGCGAGATGGTGGGCATGTAGAACACCATGTTCAGCAGCATCACCCAGAACATCAGGCCCGGCGACTGCACCATCGGCACCGTGAACAAGACGGCCGCGCCGCAGATATGGAACAGGCCGTAGAGCTTCTCGGCGTTGATGTACTTGTCGGCGATAACGCCGGCAATCGACGGCATGAACAGCGAAGCGATGCCCATGGTCGAGAAGATGGCGCCGAACTGCGCCCCCGACCACTGTTTGGTCTGGAACCAGTAGGCCCCAATCGTGAGTAGCCACGACCCCCATACGAAGAATTGCAGGAAGTTCATTGCAATCAGGCGGAGTCGAAGATTCATCAGCGTGTTCGTATGAGTTGAAACGGTTGGACGGTAGGGCGGGACACGCTCTTCCGGGCAGGCCAGTGCAATGGCGGCCTGTCGCGGCGATCTCGATGATCCCCTGCCTAAAGCCGTGGGCGAACCATGGCCATGGCAAAATAGCGGCCAGCGTAGAGGAATGGGTGCAGCCGCGACAAGTTGCGGCGCCGCGACGCCCATTCGGATCACCAAGGAGATGAGGCGTGAGTTTGTTCCTGACCATTGCGGTAGTGCACCTGGTAGCCCTGTTGAGCCCGGGCCCCGACTTCTTTTTCGTCTCGCAGACGGCGGTCAGCCGTACCCGCCGTCAGGCCATGTTTGGCGTGGTGGGTATCACCCTCGGCGTCATGCTGTGGTCGGCGCTGGCCCTGGCTGGCCTGCAGCTGCTGTTGCAGCGGCTGGCCTGGCTGGAGCGGCTGATTGCCATTGCTGGTGGTCTCTACCTGGCCTGGATGGGCGTGAAAATGCTGCGCGGAGCCTTGCGCAAGCCGTCGCCTCCCGGCGCGGAACAGAAGCCCTTACTCCAGCAGGGTGACTGGGCCACACTGCGCGCCGGCCTGTTGACCAATCTCTCCAATCCCAAGGTGGTCATCTACTTCGGCAGCGTGTTCTCGGCTTTCCTGGGCGACCGCGTGAGCACCGGCGCTCGCTGGGGCCTGTGGACCATGATCATCGTCGAGACCCTGCTGTGGTTCACCCTGGTGGCCAGCGTATTCGCCCTGCCGGCCATGCGGCGCGGCTATCTGCGTTTGTCCCGCTGGATCGATGGCCTGGCAGGCGCCGTCTTCGTGCTGTTTGGCCTGCACCTGATCTTCGCGAAACGCGCGGTGTAGGAGCGCACCCTTTGCGCGAAAAGCCTACGCAGCGGTAACGCTGTAATCGCGCACAAGGTGCGCTCCTACATTAGCGGCCTCACGGCAGCAGTTTTCCCGGATTGAGGATGCCATCCGGATCGAACGCCGCCTTGACGCTACGCATTAGATGCAAGGTCGATGCTTGCAACGCCAGCGGCATGAATTCGCGCTTGACCAGGCCGATGCCGTGCTCGCCCGAGAGCGTGCCATCCAGTGCAATGACCAGCGCGAACACCTCCGCCAGGCAGTCGTGGGCACGTTCGCGCTCAGCTTCGTCTCGTGGCAGCAGGTTGACGTGCAGATTGCCATTGCCGGCATGACCGAAGCTGACGATCAGCACGTTGTGCTTTTTCGACAGCTGCTTGATGCCATCGACCAGCTCGGGTAACCGGCTCACCGGCACGACCACGTCCTCATTGATCTTGTTGGGTGAGATGGTGCGTTGCGCGGGTGACAGGGCTTTGCGCGCGGACCAAAGCGCCTGCGTCTCCTCCGCCGTCTCAGCGATGCGCAGCTCTTCCAGGCCATCGCCGCGCGCGGCCCGGGAAACGGCTTCCATCGCACCGGCCAAGGTATCCGGTTCGCCGTCCACTTCCACCATCAGCATCGCGCCGGCCAGCGGAACGATGTCGCCGCCGTAATCGCGGGCGAGCTTGAGCGCCACGTCGTCGATGAATTCCAGCGCACACGGCGTGACCGGCTGCGCCATGATTCGCGCCACCGCGCGCGCCGCAGCGCCGACATCGCGATATGTCGCGCGCATGGTGCGCAGCCCGGTCGGTTTGGGCGTGAGTTTGAGCGTGGCTTCGGTGATCAGCGCGAGCGTGCCTTCTGAGCCGATCAGCAGGCGGGTGAGGTCATAGCCGGTGGCACCCTTGCTCGTATAGGTGCCGCAGCGAAACCCTTCGCCGGTGCCGGCGACGGCACGCATGCCCAAGGTGTTCTCACGTGGACTGCCGTATTTCACCGTACGCGGACCCGCTGAGTTGCAAGCGAGATTGCCGCCAATGCTGCACCACGGCGCCGACGAGGGATCGGGCGGCCAGAAGAACCCATAAGGTTTCAGCGCCTGCTGCAGATCGCCATTGAGCACACCTGGTTCCACCACCGCGTAGCGATTGTCCGGATCGATCCGCAGGATGCGGTTCATGCGCTCGAAACTCACCACGACACCAGCCTCCACCGGCACGGTGGCACCGGTGGTATTGGTGCCGCGGCCGCGACCGATCACGGGAACATGATGTTCACGGCAGGCCTGCACCAGGGCTTCTACCTGGGCATGTTCGGTAGGAAACACCACGGCGTCCGGCAACGCGTTGCGGCGCGAGTTGTCGTAGGCATAGGCAAGGCGCTCCGCGTCGCCGGTGGCCAGCGAGGCCTCCGGAAAGTGCGAGCGGAGGGTGACGAGCAAGGAGTCGGGAAGGCTCATGCGCGCAGTATCTCACTGGATGCCATCGGCGCGGGAATCGTGGTGTGGCTAGTCCGTTTCGAACGCGTTGCCGATCCAGTGCATCTCGGCCTGTTCTTCGGGACCATCGTAGGTGACGACATCGAAGCGACAGTTGCACTTGGCGTACCTGGCATGGGCAGCAAGCCACAGTTCGGCGGTGCGTATCAGCTTTTCTCGCTTGCTGGCGGTGACCGACGCTGCGGCGCTGCCGTGCGTTGCACGCAGGCGGTGCCGTACTTCGACAAACACCACCGTGTCGCCATCGAGCATGACCAGATCGAGCTCGCCATGGCGAGTCGTGTAGTTACGGGCCAGCAGCTTTAGGCCGGCGCGCTGCAGCGCGGCGCCGGCGCGTTCCTCGAAGCGCGCTCCCGCCGCCCGCATCAGCCTTGCGTAGGCTTATCGTTGCTGACCGGCGGTGCCAGCGCCGGCGCGCTGTCCATTTGCAGGCTGCCATTGAGTGGGCGGGCGAGGCCGTCCTGGAACTTGGCCCACACCAGTACGCGGCGCACGCGTCCGAACTGGTCGGCGGTCAGCTGGCCGCTGGCGCCCGGCAGATAGCTTCCCGGATGGGCGCGCAGCCAGTCGACATATGGAGCAAGGCTCCAGGCATCCATGCCGAAGGCGAACAGTCGCGCCGACGTACCGCGCGCCGCGGGCAGCTGCGCGGCGATGTCGCCGTGATTGGGCAGGCCGGGCTGCACGTCGAACAACCACGGTGCATCGCAGAACTCGACGCCTTCCAGGTCGCGGTTCGCACCGGCGTCGTCCACGCCTGCATAGACATGCGAGGTGCCAACCACCGGGAGATTCACGCGCGCAAGCTTGAGTTGCGGCAGCAGCAGCCGTGCCTGCTGCGGGCGCATGCTGATGAACACACCGGTAGTGTTGGCGCTATTTGCCTCATTGGGAGCACTGCTGGCGTCATTGCTATCGGTGGGCATGCCCAGCCCGGTAATGGTCGGCGCGTAGTTGACGCCGCTGGCGGGCAGGTTGCCGGTGCCGGCGACCTTGCCGCCGCGAGCCTCCATCTCGGCCTTGAAGGCGGTGGAGGCGCGCTGCGCAAAGTCGTCACTGCTGACGATGACGTACGCGGTAAGCGTGCCGTGCTCGACCATGTGGTCGGCTGCCTGGGCGCCCTCGGTTTCCGGCAGCAGGCCAAATTCGCTCACGCCATTGGCGGGCAGGCTCTTGTCGTCGGGATGGTTCAGGGCGAGCAGGGCAACGGGCAGGTCCGGCAGGCCGAACAAGGCGGATACCTCGCCACGCGTCAGCGGACCGATCACCAGCTGTGCCCCGTCGGTGACCGCCTGCTGATAAGCCTTGATGGCGCTGGCTGGCGTACCGCCGCTGTCGTATACGCGTACGAGCGGTCGCGGCGCGTGATTGCGCGAAGCATCGGCGTAGGCAGCGAAAAAGCCCTCGCGGATCGCCGAGCTCGCGGTGGCGAGGTTACCGGTCGCCGGCAGCAGCAGGGCGACATGCGCAGGCATCTTGTAGCCCTCGCGCACGTTGGCACCTTCGCCGGGCATCATGGTGCCGACTTCCTGCTCCAGCGCAGGCGGCTGATGCGCCACCGCGACGCCGAGCTGGGTCAGTGCCTCGTTCACCCACGGCAACATGCGGTCACTCTGCTGCATGGCGCCAGCGCGCTGTTTCAGCGGCTCGGCACCGAGTTTCACCAGCAGGGCAACCACCTGTTTGCGATTCTGGGTTTGGTCCAGTCCGCTGAGCTGGCCATCCATCTCCACGCGCGAGCGCGCCGCGCCCCAGAAGTCGCCAGTCTCCTGCATGGCCTGCGAGCGCAGCTCGAGCAGGCGCAGCTGTAGCGCCGGCGGCACGCTGGTGTTCGGTTGCGTGGTGAGCTGCAGGGCGCGATTCGCATCGTGCTGCTTCAGTGCCAGCTCGGCTTGCAACAGGTCGAGGCGTGAGGGTTCATCACCGGTCAGCCGCTGGCGGCGGATATCGTTGACAAAGGGGGCTGCGCGGTC
Source organism: Dyella sp. (assembly GCA_036495265.1). GTDB lineage: Bacteria > Pseudomonadota > Gammaproteobacteria > Xanthomonadales > Rhodanobacteraceae > Dyella. The sequence continues at coordinate 463 of DASXND010000491.1, read as the reverse complement.
GAGTTGACCTTCCTGCCGATACGCTTCGGCGGCGAGCAGGCGATAGTGATCGCGGTTGCCGGACGTCTGCGCCAGGGCCAGATACGCCTGCGCCGCGTCCTCGAACTTGCCTTGCTGGACGAGGGCATCGGCCTGCTGGCTGGCGGCGATTTCGGCGGGGGAGCGGGTCGCCGTTGGTGGAACGCAGGCGCTGAGTGCGAGTGAGATCAGCAGGGCAACGCCTGCGGCGCGGTACAAGCGCATGGCCAAATCCCTTTCGAGCTTTTTGACGACTTAGTCGGCGGATGGGCGATGATAGCCCATCGGATTGCCGCCTCGCGGCGGAGGAAAGCAGCAAGATGTCACAGATTCAGCCCGGCCAGCTATGGGTGGTCGCCACCCCGATAGGTCATCGCGACGACTTTTCCGCGCGCGCCATCGAAACCTTGCGCTCGGTCGCGGTTATCGCCGCGGAGGACACGCG
>DASXND010000490.1:0-4848 GCA_036495265.1 Dyella sp. | reverse complement strand
GATAGGTCAGTGTGATCAGGCCGATCTGAGCAAAGTTGAGATTGAAGCCGCTCTTGAGGATGGGATAGATCGCCAGGATCAACGACTGGATCATGTCGTTGAGCAAGTGCGAAAAACTGATCGCCCCCAGGATGCGGAAATCGGTGCCCGCTTCGGCACGCGCGGCGGGTGCCGGGGACAGCTGCATATCTTCGACGCGGGTCTGCATGGGAGCTCTAGGGGCGTTGGCTTGGGAGTTGGCATCGCAGGTTGCGTCGCCGAGGTCGCCACCTTAAAGTGGGCACGGCCGGCCCGCACACGCTTGTGGGTCAATATCTATTGAATTTGGGCCAAGACTTTGCGCAACGCGCGTGCCGATGCCTACGAGAACACCCCGCGCGATGTCGTCGCCACGGGTAACGAATACCCGCCGCACTACGTGCTGCCAGCGCACTCGCATCGCCGAGGCCAGCTGCTTTATGCCTCTACCGGTGTGCTGACGACGATCACCAGCGAAGGCAGCTGGGTGGTTCCGCCGCGCCGGGCATTGTGGATACCGCCGGGGGTCACGCATGAGGTGCACATGGGTGGTCCAGTTTCCACTCGCAGCGCCTACGTTGAGCCCAAGGCGGCACGAGCTGCCGGGCTACCTGCGCGTTGCCAGGTGATATCGGTATCGCCGCTGCTGCACGAACTGTTGCTTGAGGCCGTGGATCTTCCCGCCGAATACGATCTCGACGGTCGCGATGGACGCGTGATGGCGTTGCTGCTTGATGAGATCCGCCGCATGCCGGTACTGCCATTGAGTGCGCCATTGCCACACGACAAACGCCTGGCCGCGCTATGTCGCGACCTGCTCAGTCAACCCTCATTGGAAGTGAAGATCGACGACATGGCTCGCCAGGCGGGCATGAGCCGCCGCCACTTCACTCGCACCTTCCGCACGGAGACGGGGATGAGTTTCACCGCCTGGCGCCAGCAGGCCTGCCTATTGGCTGCGCTCACGCGACTGGGCAATGGGGAATCGATTACCCACGTGGCGGTGGACCTCGGCTACGGTAATCCCAGCGCGTTCGCCACTGCCTTTCGGCGCGTGCTCGGCACTTCACCCAGCCGCTATTTCGCCACCCCGGCGTCGTGAGTTCCCACATCACGATGTGAATACATCGTCACGGGCATTGTCACATGAGTGTCAAATGTCATGCGCAACATGTCCGTGACGTGACAGGGCAAGTAGCCGGCTGCGCTGCCATGGCCCGGTCTTCATCGGCGCCGTATGATGTTCTCTTGCGGATAAGCGTGGCTCCTTCGCGCCCGCCCTTCGAACGGTGAACCGATGAGTACCGATGTCGTTCGTCCCAGCCCCGTTCGCGACAGCGAAAGCACCGAAATCGCGAGCGATGCGCGCGCCGACTCAGGGGCAACGGCCATCCCCGCCCCGCCGGATCTGAACGACCCCAGCCTCTATATCAATCGCGAGCTTTCGCAGCTGCAGTTCAACATCCGCGTGTTGGAGCAAGCGCTGGACGAGAGCAAGCCGATTCTAGAACGGCTCAAGTTCCTGCTGATCTTCTCCAGCAACGTGGACGAGTTCTTCGAGATCCGTGTGGCGGGGCTCAAGAGCCAGATCGCGTTCGATCATGAAATCGTCGGCCTCGATGGCATCGCACCGCGACGTGCATTGGCCGAGATCAGCGAGATTACCCACAAGCAGATCGAGCGGCAGTACGCGATCCTCAATGACCGCATCTTGCCCGAGCTGGCACGCCACGGTATCCGCATCGTACGGCGCAACGAGTGGTCGCATAAACAGAAGATGTGGGTGCGGCGCTATTTCCGCCACGAAGTGGCACCGCTGGTGACACCGATCGGGCTGGATCCCACGCATCCGTTTCCGCTGCTGGTCAACAAAAGCCTCAACTTCATCGTGCAGCTGGCGGGTATCGATGCGTTCGGCCGCGATTCGGGCCTGGCCATCGTGCCGGCGCCGCGCGTGCTGCCACGCCTCATCCGCCTGCCTGACGAGGTCAGCGAGGGCGGCGAGAATTTCGTGCTGCTCTCGTCGATCATCCATGCGCATGCGGAAGAACTGTTCCCGGGCATGTCGGTGCATGGCTGCTATCAGTTCCGCCTGACCCGCAACGCCGATCTCACGATCGATCCGGAGGACGTCGAAGATCTCGCGCGTGCCCTGCGCGGCGAACTCTATTCACGCCGCTTCGGCGATGCCGTGCGCCTGGAAGTGGCCGACAATTGCCCGCCCGAACTGACCGACTACCTGCTGCGCCAGTACGGCCTGGTGGCCGCGGAGATGTACGAAGTGAACGGGCCGGTCAACCTGGCGCGCCTGTTTGGCCTCGCCAGCAAGACGCATCGCCCGGAGCTGGAATACCCGACCTTCACTCCATCGATTCCCAAGGCGCTGAAGAAGGCCGAGGACCTGTTCCAGGTCATCGGCCGCCAGGACGTGCTGCTGCTGCATCCCTACGAGTCTTTCGCCCCCGTGGTGGATCTGCTGCATCAAGCCGCGAAAGACCCCGCCGTGCTCGCCATCAAGCAGACGCTGTACCGCAGCGGCGCCAATTCCGAGATCGTCGACGCGCTGGTGGATGCGGCGCGCGCGGGCAAGGAAGTGACGGTGGTGATCGAGCTGCGTGCGCGCTTCGATGAAGAATCCAATCTGACGCTGGCCTCCCGCCTGCAGCAGGCGGGCGCCATGGTGATCTATGGCGTGGTGGGCGTGAAGACGCACGCCAAGCTGATGTTGATCCAACGCCGCGAAGGTGACGAGCTCGTGCGCTATGCGCATCTAGGCACCGGCAACTACCACACCGGCAATGCGCGCCTGTACACCGACTACAGCCTGCTCACCTCGGACCAGGCGCTGTGCGAGGACGTGCACAAGCTGTTCAGCCAGCTCACCGGCATGGGCAAGCTGCTGCAGATGAAGAAGCTGCTGCATGCGCCGTTTACGCTGAAGAAGACCCTGCTCGACTTGATCGCCCGCGAAACGGCACACGCCGCCGCCGGCCGCGAAGCCCGCATCGTGTTCAAGGTCAACGCCATCACCGACGCCAAGATGATCCGTGCGCTGTACAAGGCAAGTATCGCCGGGGTGAAGATCGACCTGATCGTGCGCGGCATGTGCTGCCTGCGTCCCGGGGTACCGGGCGTGTCGCACAATATTCGCGTGCGCTCCATCGTCGGTCGCTTCCTCGAGCACAGTCGGGTGTACTGGTTTGCCAACAACGGCGAGGATCAGTTCTACCTGGCCAGCGCGGACCTGATGGAACGCAACCTCGACCGCCGTGTCGAGACCGGTTTCCCGATCGAGGGCAAGAAACTGCAGGGGCGCCTGAAGAAGGAGCTGGAGCTGTACCTGACCGATAATGCCAGCGCGTGGCTGCTGCAGCCGGACGGACGCTACATACGCGAGCGGCCTGGTTCGAACCAGGCCAAGCGCAATGTGCAGGTGCAGATGTTGGAAAAGCTATGCGGGTCGGGGGCGTCAGCCGACGCATGACCCTCCTACCCCTCACTTCCCCGTGATCAACCTCACCCACGCCACATACTGATCCATAAAACCCTGCAGGAACTTCTGCGTCCCCTCGCTGCCGATCTTCCCCTCAGGATCGAGCAAGCCCTCCTTGTGCTGGATGAAGACCTCTGGCTGTCCCAAGGTCGCCACATCCAGATAGGCGAGGACGTTACGCAAATCCTGCTGCGCGAGAGCAGTACCGGTGGCCCCCACGGAAATACCGATCACCGCACCTGGCTTGCGGGCAAAGGAGTTGCTGCCCCATGGCCGCGATGCGATATCGATAGCGTTCTTCAGGACGCCCGGAATCGACCGGTTGTACTCGGGCGTGACGAACAGCAACGCATCAGCGGCCTCCACTTCCTGCTTCAGGCGTTTGCATTCATCGGGGTAGGCACCGTCGAAGTCCTGGTTGTACAGCGGCAGGTTGTCGATGCGCAGGTGCTCGAACGTAAAGTCGGGTGGCGCCAGCCGCGCCACCGCCAAGGCCAGGTGCCGGTTGAACGACCCCTGGCGGAGACTGCCGACCAACACTGCCACGCGGATCTTGCTCATGACCCTCTACTCCTGCTGATGGGGAACGCTACCGGGAAGCGGCAAGCCCGAAGGATGGCAGCCCAGGCGGTTAAACCATCGTGATCGCCCGATATCTGCCGTGACACGTGTCTTGTGGCATGCTCTCGGCTCAGCCGTCCATGGTTTTTGACGTAGCTCAGCCAGGACAGGCCGCCTCGGGCGCCTCCGGCGTCCACGGGGATAGGGGACAAGGGGCAACTGGAAAGGCCAAAGCAGTACGCACTTCCTTAAGTGGGTAAGTTTGCCGGTTACAGGGGAACGGCAGATGGGCGGTCAGGTCGTGCCACAAACGAGGCGTCGCCGATGGCGGATGCTCTGCATCCTCGCCACCAGTCTGCTGGTGGCCGCGGCGCATGCGGGCATCCCGCTTGCCGGCTTGTCGCGGGAAGTACGGGCTGGCGATACGCCTGCAAGTGTCCTTGAGGACTATCGTCACGGCGGCCTGAACGGCTTCGACCCCCAGGCGCTGCAGCGCTTCTCGCAGCAAGGGCTGGGGACGTGGGTGATCCTGCAGCCACAGCCTCCGCTTGTAAGCGAGGAGCGCGTGCTGTCGATCTATCCGCCCCCGCTCACCCCGGTGACGATGTACAACGCGCACGGCGCGCCGCTCACGCTGTCGCTGGACGACTTCACGGCGATCGCACACGGCAACGGACGTCTAGCCTACCGTCTCACCGAAGACACGCCCGCCTCCGATCCGATTGTTCTCAAGTTCGAACCCGCATCGGCGCGCGTCTCTCCGGTGAGCTTTCAGT
>DASXND010000489.1:0-16942 GCA_036495265.1 Dyella sp. | reverse complement strand
CCGACTTGGTTCGAACGGCCGAGCGCCGAACATCCCTTTGTTACCCACGACGTCCACTGCGACGACTGATCAACCAGGAAACACCATGAGTCTCAAGGCAGCATTTATCGGGCTCGGCGCCATGGGCACGCCGATGGCAGGGCATCTGAAGGCGCGCGGCTTGCTTCATGCCGTGTCGAGCCGCACCAAGGCCAATGCGGATGCCGTGGCAAAAGAACTCGGCGTAGCCGCGCCGTCGCTGGCCGAGCTGGCGGCGCAATGCGACGTGATCGCTCTGTGTGTCACCGCGGATGCCGACGTGCTGGGCACCATCGACGCACTCGGTCCGCACCTCAAGAAGGGTGCGATCGTGGTGGACCACTCCACTGTTGCCCCGGATACCGCCAAGCAGGCAGCGGCACGCTTGTCCGCCGTCGGCGCGCACTTTCTCGACGCACCGGTTTCCGGTGGCGTGGAAGGTGCCAAGAACGGCAAGCTATCGGTGATGGTGGGTGGCGATGCCGACGTGCTCGAACGCGCGCGTCCGGTGCTGGAAGCCTATGCGCTGCGCATTACGCATCTGGGCGCCGTCGGTGCCGGCCAGGCGACCAAGGCGGTGAACCAGGTGCTGGTGGCGGGCATCGCGCAAGGTGTGTGCGAAGGTCTCGCGCTCGCCGAAGCCCTGGGCCTCGATCCCGAACGGCTGCTGCCCACGCTCGGCGCCGGCGCGGCCGGCAACTGGTTCCTGGAAAAGCGCGGCGCCACCATGCTGCGCAACGAGTTCAGCGTCGGCTTCAAGCTGGGCCTGCTGCACAAGGACTTGGGGATCGTGCGCCGCATCGCCGAAGGCGCAGGCACCAGCCGCGACGTGATCGAACGCTCGCTCGCCGATTATGCCGAGCTGATGAGCCAGGGCTACGGCGATGACGACATTTCGGCGCTGATTCGTCTCAAGCGCAAAAGCTGAGACCTGCCCAGCCCCTCGTAGAAAAAAGGCCGTGTCGACAGACACGGCCTTTGCTGTTTCGCTGCGTGCGGAGAGCGCCTTACTTGCCTTCCTTCAACGCAATCGCATTGATGCCGGCCGAAGCCAGGCGCTGCTTGGCGGTTTCCAGTTCGGTGGCCGAATGGAACGGGCCGAGGCGTACGCGGTTGTAGGTCTGGCCGTTGACGTTGACGGCGGCGACATTGGCGACGAAACCCTGCATGGCGAGCTTGGCCTTGAGCGTCTCAGCGTCGGACGGGCTCGGGAACGCGCCGACCTGCAACAGGTAGCCACTCGCACCGGCTGCCGGCGCCGGCGCTTTCACTGCGGCCTCCGGGGCGGCGGTAATGGCCTCGGCGACCGCGACCGGCGCATTCACCGGTTTCTGGGCGGCCTGCTGCTGGGCAGCGCTCTGGGCCTCCTGCTGGGCCTGCTGCTTCTGCTGCTGCTCGGCCTTCGCCTGGGCGCTGATCACGGCATCGGGAATGCGCACTTCCTTTTCCGATAGCACGGAATAGAAGTCGTATTGCGGCTTCTTCGGCGCCGGCGCGTTGTCGGTGGCCGAGGTGGATTCCGAGGCCGCGGCACCGGCGTCACTGCCGCGCTGGGCGGTGGCCTGAGGATTGGGTTGCGGGCCATCGTTGGGGCGCGGTGCCATCGGCAGATGACCACGTGCCACGAACATCAGCACGGCACCGATCAGGATGCCGATGACGGCCCAACCCCAGCCCGGCATGCCACCGCTGTTATTGCGGACGGCCTGCCGACCTTTGCCCTTGCGTGCTGCCATTTACATCTTCTCCGGGGCGCTGAGGCCCAGCAAATCAAGACCGTTACGTATGACCTGGCGCGTAGTGACGGCGAGCGTAATGCGCGCATTGCGCAATTCCACGTCATCCACGATCCATTTGTGCTCGTGATAATAACTATGCAGGGCGCCCGCGAGCTCGCGCAGATATTGCGCGATCAGGTGCGGTTCCAGATTGGTGGCGGCGGCCTCGACCACTTCGGGGTAGCGCGACAGCTCGGTGAACAGTGCCTGCTCGTGTTCGCTGTCCAGCCGCGCGAGCTGCTTGATGCCGGCCACCGTGTCGAGCGCCGGCAGGCCGCGTTCGGCCAGTTCTTCCAGCACGCGGCAGACGCGGGCGTGGGCGTACTGGATGTAGTACACCGGATTGTCATTGCTCTGCGAGCGCGCCAGGTCGATGTCGAAGACCAGCTGCGAGTCGGCCTTGCGCGAAATGAGGAAGTAGCGCGTGGCATCGCGGCCGGCTTCCTCGATCAGGTCGCGCAAAGTGAGGTAGCTGCCGGCGCGCTTGGACAGCTTCACTTCCTCGCCGCCGCGCATCACCGTCACCATCTGGTACAGCACGTAATGCGGCCAGTCCTTGGGAATACCGACATCCAGCGCCTGCAGGCCGGCCTTCACACGGGCCAGCGAGCCATGGTGATCGGAGCCCAGCACGGTCACGGCGTTCTCGTAGCCGCGCTGCCACTTGGTCAGGTGATAGGCCACGTCTGGCACGAAATAGGTGTAGCTGCCGTCGGACTTGCGCATGACGCGGTCTTTGTCGTCATTGAAGTCGGTCGAGCGCAGCCACAGCGCGCCGCCTTCCTCGTAGGTATGGCCATGGGCGACCAGCCCGCGCACGGTCTCTTCCACCTTGCCGTCGGTGTAGAGCGAGGATTCCAGGAAGTACACGTCGAAGCCGACGCCGAAGGCCTTGAGGTCCAGGTCCTGCTCGTGGCGCAGCGCGGCGACGGCGAACTGGCGGATCGCCTCAAGATTCTCCGGATCCCTGGCACCGGTCACACTATGGCCATCGGCCATCACCGACTCGCCGGCCAGGTAGGCCTTGGCCACCTCGGCGATGTAGTCACCGCGATAACCGTCCTCCGGCCAACCGGCATCGTCCGGCGTGAGACCGCGCACGCGCGCCTGCGTCGAGACGGCCAGGTTCTGGATCTGCACGCCGGCGTCGTTGTAGTAGAACTCGCGCTTGACCTTCCAGCCGGTGGCCTCGAGCAGGCGGCTCAGGCAGTCGCCGAGCACCGCGTTACGGCCGTGGCCGACGTGCAGCGGGCCGGTCGGGTTGGCCGAGACGAACTCGACGCCCACGGTCTTGCCGCCGCCGCTGGTGCTACGGCCGTAGGCATCGCCCTCGGCCATGATGCGGCCCAATTCGTCGTGGTACGCGCCGGGCGCCAGGAAGAAGTTGATGAAGCCCGGGCCAGCGATCTCCACCTTCTCCACCAGCGTATTGGCGGGCAGGGCGGAGACCAGCTTCTCGGCCAGCTCGCGCGGCTTGGCCCGCGCCGGCTTGGCCAGCAGCATGGCGGCGTTGGCGGCGAAATCGCCATGCTCAAGGCTGCGCGCGCGCTCGATCACGAAGTTGGGCACTTCGAGATCCGCCGGCAGGGTGGAATCGTTCTGCAGGGTACGGATAGCCTGCAGCAGCAGTTCGCGCAGCTGTTCTTTCACGGCATTAGTCGGGCGACGATGGAACCGGCAATCCTATCAGACCGGCGTCGACTGAGCCGCTCCGGCAAGGGCCATCCGGCATGCTGCGTTGCGGATGGGCAGCCTGTGGATAAGTCTGTGAGGAAGATGGCAGCGTGCATCGGCGAGCCCCTCTGTTTTCCGGCCGAAATTGCATTGTCATGAAAAATAGCACGATATTTCATGCGGTTGTGATGCACATCTGAGGGACGAGGCAGCAGTGGACTGGAAAGGGCCGCCCGCAGCCAAATGTGCATAAGTCGCAAAGCGCAAGCTGCGGGAGAAAGTCGTCGCCACGTCATTTCGCTGTCATGCGGCACTGCCACACTTATCTCGTTCCCCCGGCACCTCCCCGCTGGCGGGGACAGGGAGATTGCCGTTCCTCTCCTTTCTCCCCACAAAACGGCTACACGGCGCGGCCTCCCCCGCGCCGTTGTTCTTTTTGACGCCGTCAAAGCATCCCCAGTGCCGCCATGGATGCCGGTTCACCGCTACCAATCACCAGATGATCGAGTACGCGCACGCCGATCAATTGCAGTGCATCGCGCAGTTCGCGGGTGATCGCGCGATCGGCGGCGCTCGGCTCGGCCACGCCCGAGGGATGGTTGTGCGCAAAGATCACCGCCGACGCGTTGTGGCGGAGGCAGGCGCGGACGACCTCGCGCGGATGCACGCTGGCACCATCAATGGTGCCGCGAAACAACTCCTCGAACGCCAGCACGCGATGGCGATTGTCGAGATAAAGGCAGCCGAACACTTCGTAGGGCAGGTGGCGCAGCCGGGCGCGCAGATAGAGACCGCTGTCGCGTGGATTGCCCAGGCTGGGGCGTTCGGTCAGTTGTTCGCCCAAGGAGCGGCGCGCCAGTTCCAGTGCCGCGATGAGGCGGGCCCGCTTGGCCGGACCGATGCCGCGCAAGCGCACCGTGCCGCTGGGGTCGCTCAGCAGCGCGGTCAGTCCGCCGCTGCTGCTCAGCAGTTCCCGGCCCAGCGCGATGGCGTCCTTGCCGGGCACGCCGCTGCCCAGCAATACGGCAATCAGTTCGGCATCGGATAGTGCCTGGCAGCCCCGCGCCAGCAGCTTCTCGCGGGGGCGTTCCTGTTCCGGCCATTCACGAATGCTCATCCACGCATCCTGATGGCGGGATCAACCGTTGCCCATCAGGGTGGCGCTGAGCCTCGCGTCGGAGGGACTGCCGGGGGACGGTGAGTCCAGGCTGGCGGTAAACAGGGTTTCAAGAGTCGGCCCGCGGCGGCATGCGCGCGGCGAACTCGGCGGCCAGCCAGTCAACGAATACCCGCACCCGCGGAGATAACTGCCGATTCTGAGGATAGAGCACGTAGACCGGTGACGATGAGGGCGGAAAGCCAGGCAGTACGTCGACCAAACTACCGCGGGCGAAATCCTCCTGCAGGCGGTAACGCGGCACCTGGATCAGGCCCAGGCCCAGCCGCGCCATGGCGACGTAGGTTTCTGCCCCGGCCACGCTGGTCGTGACGGGCAAGGTGACCTCTCGTAGCGCCCCGTTCACCAGGAACTCCAGCGGCATCACGCTACCGGTCGCGGATGAGACGAAGCCAATCATGCAGTGACCCGCGAGATCGTCGGGCGATCGCGGCATGCCGTGGCGTTCGAGATACCCGGGGCTGGCGCAGGTGGCCTCCTGCAGCACGGTCACCTGGCGGCCGACCATGCTGCTGTCGGCCGGCTTGCCGACACGCAAGACACAGTCGACGCCTTCGCGCACGAGATCGACATAGCGGTCGCCTTCGCCGATGCGCAACTGGATGCCAGGGTAGCGCTCCAGGAAGCCGGGCAGGCCCGGGAGCATGAAGTGGCGTGCAAGCGTGCCCTGTACGTGCACACGCAGCAGGCCGCTCGGTTTGGCGCCGGTGAAGGCGGCCTCGGCCTCCTCGATCTCGGCAAGAATGGCCAGGCAGCGCTGGTAATAAGCCTCGCCATCCAGGGTGGGACGGACCTGCCGGGTGGTGCGTTCCAGCAGACGCGCACCCAGGCGCGACTCCAGCCGCTTCACCACTTCGGTCACCGTGGATCGCGGCAGTTCGAGATCCTGCGCCGCGAGCGTGAAGCTACGGCGCTCCACGATACGTGCGAACAGGCGCATGGCATCGACCTTATCCACGGCTTTGTTCCCAAAAACCGAATGATGATGGCGGATTTGAGCAGATTATCCGCCTGATGGAAAAGTCCATCCTCTCTCCACCGACAAACCGTCGGCCTTATCGAGGATGACTCCCATGTCTGCACAAACGTCCAAAGTCGCCATGGTCACCGGTGGCTCGCGCGGTATCGGCGCCGCCATCGCCGAGCGCCTGGCCCGCGATGGCTTTACCGTCGTCATCAATTACGCCGGCGATGTGGCCTCCGCCGAGGCGTTGACCCGCAAGATCGAGGCAGCAGGTGGTCGTGCGCTGACCGCGCAGGCCGACGTGGCCGATCCAGCGGCGGTGCAGCGCCTGTTCGACGCGGCAGAAGCGGCCTTCGGTGGTGTGGACGTGCTGGTCAATGCCGCCGGTGTCATGCAACTGGCCACCATCGCCGCCAGCGATGATGCATTGTTCGATCGCACGATCGCGGTCAACCTGAAAGGCAGCTTCAACACGATGCGCGAAGCGGCCAAGCGCCTGCGCAACGGTGGCCGGGTGGTCAACTTCTCCACCAGCGTCGTGGGCCTGAATATGCCGACCTATGCCGTCTACGTGGCGACCAAGGCGGGCGTGGAAGCGCTGACCCATGTGATGTCCAAGGAGATGCGTGGTCGCCAGATCACCGTCAACGCCGTGGCGCCGGGGCCGACGGCCACGGACCTGTTCCTCAAGGGCAAGTCGCCGGAGCTGATCGACCAGCTCGCCAAGATGCCGCCGCTGGAGCGTCTGGGCCAACCGGAGGACATCGCCAATGTCGTGGCTTTTCTTGCCGGCCCGGACGGCGGCTGGGTGAATGGCCAGGTACTGCGCGCCAATGGCGGCATGGTCTGAAGCCAATTTCCTCGCGCCGCCCTGGTGCGGTGCGCTTTTCAGCTAGGAGATCACCTCATGAAATACGTCATTGTCGTGACCGGCGCGTCCAGCGGCTTCGGCCTGATGAGCGCCCGTGCCCTGGCCCATGCCGGCCACACCGTTTACGCCGGCATGCGCGAAACGCTGTGCCGTAACGCCACCCGCGTGGCTGACGTGCAGCACGATGCGCGCGAACGCGGCATCGACCTGCGCCCGATCGAGATGGATGTGGCGTCGCAGGCGTCGGTCGACGGCGCCATCGCGCAGATCGTGGCCGAGCACGGTCGCCTCGACGTGGTGGTGCACAACGCCGGCCACATGTCCTACGGGCCGGCCGAGGCGTTCACGCCTGAGCAGTTCGCGGAACTTTACGACGTCAATGTGTTGAGCACCCAGCGCGTGAATCGCGCCGCGTTGCCACAACTGCGCCAACAGGGGCGCGGGCTGGTGGTCTGGGTGTCGTCCAGCAGCGTTCGTGGTGGTACGCCGCCCTACCTGGCACCGTACTTCGCCGCCAAGGCGGGCATGGACTCGCTGGCCGTCAGTTACGCGGGTGAGCTGGCCCGCTGGGGTATCGAGACGTCCATCGTCGTACCCGGTGCCTTCACTCAAGGGACCAATCACTTCGCCCATGCCGGCGCGCCCGCCGATACCGCCGTGGCGCAGGCCTATGCCAGCGGCCCGACGGCCGACTTCGGTGAGGTGGCCTTCAAAGGCCTGGCTGCGTTGGAGCCGGCCGATGCCGACCCGCAAGCGGTAGCGGACGCCATCGTCGCCGTCGTCGACACGCCGTTCGGCAAGCGGCCGTTCCGCGTGCATATCGATCCGTCGCAGGACGGCGCGGAAATCGTCAACGGAGTCGCCGATCGGGTAAGAGCCGAACTGCTCCGCCGCATCGGCTTGGAAGACATCCTCAGGCCGCATACCGTGGCATGAAGCGTGGAGCCGGGGAGCATCAGCTTCACCGGCTTTCACCCGCTGCACGAGCCAATGGTTTCCACCACGCGGTGTCACCGGGAGAACCTTGCGATTCCGGTAAGCTACGCCCCTAACCGGTTGTCAGGTCCCTCATCATGAGTCTTGCCCAACGCCGCATCCTGCTGGGCGTATCCGGCGGCATCGCTGCCTACAAGTCGTGCGAACTGGTCCGCCGGCTGCGTGACCTCGGTGCCGACGTCCGCGTGGTGATGACCGAGGGCGCGACGCACTTCGTCAGCGCCACCACCTTCCAGGCACTTTCCGGTCAGCCGGTACGCATGAGCCTGTGGGACGCCGAGGCCGAAGCGGCCATGGGCCATATCGAGCTGGCGCGTTGGGCCGAGCGCATCCTGATCGCACCCGCCAGCGCCGACCTGATCGCCCGCCTCGCCCACGGCATGGCCAACGACCTGCTCACCACGGTGTGCCTGGCCAGCGCCGCACCCGTCTACGTGGCGCCGGCGATGAACCAGCAGATGTGGGCGCATCCGGCCGTGCAGGCCAATATCGATACCTTGCGCCAGCGCGGCGTGCGCTTGCTGGGTCCCGCCTCGGGCGACCAGGCCTGTGGCGATATCGGCTCGGGTCGCATGCTGGAGCCGCTGGCGTTGCGTGAGGCGATGGTGGCGTCGTTCGGCCAGGCGGTGCTGCGCGGCTTGAAAGTGGTGGTGAGCGCGGGCCCGACCTACGAAGACATCGATCCGGTGCGCTTCATCGGCAACCGTAGTTCCGGTCAGATGGGTTTCGCCGTGGCTGACGCGGCCGCACAAGAAGGTGCCGAGGTCACCCTGGTGGCCGGCCCGGTGAGTTTGCCGACACCGCAAGGTATCGCGAGGCGCGTTGACGTTCGCAGCGCGGCGCAGATGCGCGATGCGGTGGTGGCTGCGGCCGCGCAGGCCGACATCTATATCGCCGCCGCCGCGGTGGGCGATTACCGCCCCGCGAGCGTGGCCAGCCAGAAGATCAAGAAGCATGACGGCGCGGCCCTGGTCCTGAACCTGGCGGAGAATCCGGACATCCTCGCCACACTGGCCGCGCAAACCGTGCGCCCCTTCTTGGTTGGATTCGCTGCCGAGACGCATGATGTGGAGCAATACGCGCGCGATAAACTGCAGCGCAAGGGACTGGACATGATTGCCGCCAACCAGGTCGGTGGTGGCCTCGGTTTCGAGGCTGCCGACAACGCGTTGACCCTCTACTGGCCCGACGGCGTCGCCGAGCTGGGGCGCACCTCCAAGACGGAGCTGGCGCATCAGCTGGTCGCCAAGGTGGCTGAGCGTTACCGGGCGGTGCGCGCATGAGGGGTGGGCAGGGCGTTGATGTCGAGCTGAAAATTCTTGATCCGCGGCTTGGGGATGTCATTCCGTTGCCCGAGCCGGCGACCGCGGGAAGCGCGGGGATGGATTTGCGTGCCGCTATCGAAGCGCCGCTGACCCTGCAGCCCGGCGAGAGCATGCTGGTGCCGAGCGGCATGGCCATTCATATTGGCGATCCAGGCTGGTGCGCGCTGATCGTGCCGCGTTCGGGCCTGGGACATAAACACGGCCTGGTGATGGGAAACCTGGTCGGCGTGATCGATGCCGACTACCAGGGGCCACTGATGATTTCGTGCTGGAACCGTGGCACGCAGCCGTACACCATTGCCGTCGGTGATCGCATCGCCCAGCTGTTGCTGGTGCCGGTGGGGCAGGTGCGGTTGAACGTGGTGCAGGAGTTCGCGCCATCGCAGAGGGGCGAGGGCGGTTTCGGTTCGACCGGAGTTAACTAGGCTTTCCATCCGGCCGCCGAAGGCGCCCGCGATGCCGAACGGCCGCACTACCTGCTTGGGGACAGGGCATGGCAACAATCAGCGCACAAAGGCGATCGTTCGCCGGGACCATCGAGTGGCGCGGCCTGCTGCCACTGGCAGCGGGCACCTTCTTGGTGTTGATCGGGCTGTTCTGCCTGTGGCAGACCTGGCTGATCGCCGGCGAAAGCAGCGCCATCGAGCGGGTCCATGCGGCCCAGAAGCAGGTGGCCCAGTTGCTGGCCGCGGAGATCGCCAGCGAGCGCGGCCGTGTCCAGGCGGTGCTCGACGCCGACGACGCCGCCACTCTTGTCGCCGATCCTGCCGAGGCGGCCGTCGCCCTGCACCAGCAAATCCCGCAGGCGCTCGCACTGAATGTCTATAGCGGCGGCCTCGACGAAGTCATCCACGCCAATTACCGCGTGTTCGGCTACGGCAAAGCCGCCCAGTTGATGGCCGCGCAAACGGCTGACGGCGAGACGCTGGCGCAAACCGTCGCCGGTGGCCAGGGCGAACGCCACCTGACCCTGGTGCTGCCGGTTGGCCCATCCCGGCACCCGCAGGCCTGGGTCTGGGTGGAGTTGCCGTTCGGGCCCTTGCAGCAGCGTTTCGAATCCATTCCGCTTGCAGGCGGCAGACTGGAACTCCGGCAGGGTGACGATCGCGGCGATATGCGGTTGTTGTCGTCGGGTGAGCCATCGGCCGAGCGCGAGGCTAATCGAAGCGAACCGGTGGATGGCAGTACGTTGAGCGTGGTGGCCGCCTTGCCGGCGGCGTACATCGTGCTACCGAAAGTGTGGCCGCTGACGGCGTTGCTGAGTCTGCTCGCCCTTGGCGGCGGGTTATATCTGTTCTGGCTGCGCAATCACCCGCGTCGCCAGCCTGGCGTGCAAGTTGAGGAAACTGTTTTGTCCGACATGATCGACAACAACCCGGAGCCAGCGAAGCTCGCGGCTCCCCGCCCCACCAAGTCCGCGCCGGCCGCGCCGGTAAAGGTGACGGTCGATCCCACCATCTTCCGCGCCTATGACGTGCGCGGCGTCGTGGGTACCTCGCTGACCAAGGACGTGGCCCGCCTGCTCGGTCAGGCGATCGGCGCCGTCATGCGCGAAAAGGGACTGGCGGAGATCGTGGTGGGCCGTGATGGTCGCCTTTCCGGCCCTGAACTCGCTGGCGCCCTGTCCGACGGACTGCGCATGGCGGGCATCGATGTGATCGACATCGGTGCCGTGCCGACGCCGGTGGTCTATTACGCCGCCTACCGTTTCAACACGGGCTCCGGCGTGGCGGTCACCGGCAGCCACAATCCCCCCGACTACAACGGCTTCAAGATCGTGGTGGGCGGAGAGACGCTGTCCGAAGGCGCCATCCAGGATCTTTACCGTCGTATCACCGCGAACGGGCTCGAACGCGACGGCAAGGGCAATCTGCGCCATGTCGATGTGCTGCCCGACTACATCGAGCGCATCACTTCCGACGTGCAGGCCGAGCGTCGTCTGAAGATCGTGGTCGATAGCGGCAATGGCATCGCGGGCGCGGTCGCGCCGCAGGTGCTCGAAGGCATCGGTTGCGACGTGATCCCGCTTTACTGCGACGTCGATGGCACCTTTCCGAACCATCACCCCGATCCGTCCGATCCGCACAATCTGGAAGACCTGATCTTCGCGGTGAAGGAGACCGGCGCCGACCTGGGCATCGCCTTCGACGGCGATGGCGATCGCCTGGGCGTGGTCACCAAGGAAGGCGAAATCATCTTCCCCGATCGCACGCTGATGCTGTTCGCGCGCGATGTGTTGTCGCGCCAGCCCGGTGCCACGGTCATCTACGACGTCAAATGCACGGGTCACTTGAAGGGTGAAATCCTCGACGCCGGCGGCAGCCCGCTGATGTGGCGCACCGGTCACTCGCTGATCAAGGCCAAGATGCGCGAGACCGGTGCTGAACTGGCCGGCGAAATGAGCGGCCACTTCTTCTTCAAGGAGCGCTGGTACGGCTTCGACGACGGCATCTACGCGGGCGCGCGACTGCTTGAGATCCTGTCGGGCGATCCGGAAGAGCGTACCCCCGAAGCGATCTTCGCCACCTGTCCGAAGGGCGTTTCCACGCCAGAGCTCAAGGTGGCAATGGTCGAAGGCGAGCACTACCGCTTTATCGAGAAATTCCGCCAGCGCGCGACGTTTGGCGACGCCACGCTCACCACGATCGACGGTGTCCGCGCCGACTGGCCGGATGGCTGGGGCCTGGTGCGTCCGTCCAACACCACGCCGATCCTGGTGCTGCGTTTCGACGCGGACAATGCGGCGGCGCTGGAGCGCATCCAGAACGTGTTCCGTGCGCAGTTGCTGGCCATTGACCCGTCGTTGAAACTGCCGTTCTAGAGCGGGTTGAAGGCGGGTTGCGGGGGCTCCAAAACCGTCCACCGAGGCCAGCCGCTGCACCGCTTTCACGGTGCCCCGGTGAGCGCCTTTCGCGCCCCGCTACCTGCTTCCATCTCTACTGCTTGTCCTGCGCCGCCTTCACATCACGGTAGTGCTGAAGATCCTGCCCATTCTTCTGCTCCGCGGCGTCACGGGCATTCTGCTGGCGCTCGAGTGTATTGCGCAGGCCTGCCACGACATTGCGCTGCTTGCTGATGCTGTCGCTCAAGAACTTGGGAAGCGGCTGCTTGGCGCGTTCCAGATCGCCGGCGCGCGTCAGTAGATCTGCCAGCGCCTTTTCCTGGCTATGCAGATTGACGCGCGTGGTGTTGATCTGCTGGTCGATGCTGCCCAGGTTCTGCTGCTGAGAAGTCTTGTAGGCATCTTCGGTCGGATAAGCGGCAAGCGTCTGCGAGTCCGCGCGGGTGCGCTCCTCCTCCGCTCGTCGCTGGGCGGCCTGCTCGTCAGCCAGCTTGTGGGCGGCGGCGCGCTCCTCGGGATTGAGCTGACGATCGACGTGCTGGATGACCAGGCCGCGATCACTGACCAGCTCATAGCCGTATTTCAGCGCATCGGACGACAGGCTGTCGCTGTAATGCGGCAGGCCGCTGGCATCTCGCCAGCGATAGCGGACGCCACCCTGGTTACTGTTCTGTGCCTGCGCCTGCAGGCCGGCTGCCAGCGCGAGCGTCGCGATGACAAAAACTGTTCTACGCATGGATTTCCCCCTTGTCGGCGGAAGTATAGCCGGCGTACGGCGACGACCAAGACCTTGCCACGCCGATGTGACCGCTGATGTGACTGACGTCGCCAACGTGCTCCACAAGGGTCAGCCGTTGACGCCGTAGCGCGCGCGATAGGACACCAGCCGCGCATGCTCCGTGGCCAGTTCCGGGCGCTCGCCCGCATAAGCCAGCACGTCGCCGAGGCTGGTGATGGCGACCACCGGAATGCCGAATTCGACGGTGACTTCCTGTGCCGCAGACAGCTCACCCTGGCCGCGCTCCTGGCGATCGAGCGCAATCAGCACGCCGGCCGGGGTGGCGCCGTGGGCGCGGATCAGCGCCAGCGATTCGCGCACGGCCGTACCCGCCGTCATCACATCGTCGACAATCAGCACGCGGCCCTTGAGCGGTGCGCCGACCAGCACGCCGCCCTCACCGTGGTCCTTGGCTTCCTTGCGGTTATAGGCCCAGGGCAGGTCGCGGCCGTGCTGATCAGCCAGCGCGATGGCGGTGGCCGCAGCGAGTGCGATGCCCTTGTAGGCCGGGCCGAACAGCATGTCGACCTCGATGCCCGAGTTGACCACGGCCGCCGCGTAGGCGCGGCCGAGCTGCGCCAGCGCGGCACCGGAATCGATCCGACCCATATTGAAGAAGTAGGGACTCTGGCGCCCCGACTTCAGCGTGAAATCGCCGAAGCGCAGCACCTCGCGCTGCAGGGTGAGGTCGATGAAGTCGCGCTGGTAATCGTGCACGGCAAGGCTCTCGATGGTTTGTCAGGCGGTGAGGGCGCGCACCAGCAAGTGCTGCGGCCCGGAACGGCCGCCATGGTACAGCTCGCCAGTGTCCACGAAGCCGGCGCGGTGATAAAGCGCCAGGCCGACGGTATTGCGGCTGTTCACGGTAAGCGCCAGGTCACGCGCCGTGGGGTGCCGTATGGCGAGGTCGCCGAATATCGCCGCGAGTGCGAGCCCGCCGAAGCCGCGGCCCTGCCACTGGCGGTCGATGAAGAATGCGCGCAAGCCCAGCGTAGGACGCACGAAATCACGCCCGGCAATGCAGCGCGCCTGTGTTTCGATGCGGTAATAGCCGATCGGCATGGCGCCGTGCAGGATAACCATCGGCTCGCTGCCGTCGCAGCTCTCGGCGTCGGCCAGCAAGTCCGCGATATGTCCTACGAAATCATGCTGTGTCTCATGAACGCTCAGGTGGAGCAGGGCCTGGCGAAGCGATGCCTCGACCGGCGCGACGCGGATATCGGGCTCGTTATGCATGGTTGGTATGATGGCGCATCACCAGGGAGCCCGCATGCGCATCATCAGTCTTAACGCCAATGGCATTCGTTCGGCCGCCAACAAAGGGGTGTTCGAGTGGTTGCGCAAGCAGAAGGCGGATGTGGTCTGCCTGCAGGAAACCAAGGCGCAGGAAGACCAGCTCAGCGATCCGATGTTCCGCCCCGACGGCCATCATTGCTTCTATCGCGATGCCTCCAGCAAGAAGGGCTATAGCGGCGTGGCGATCTACGCCAAGCGTGAGCCGGACAAGGTGCTGACCGAGCTTGGCTGGGACGAGTTCGATAACGAAGGCCGTTACATCGAGGCGCGTTTCGGAAACCTCTCGGTGGTATCGCTGTACTTCCCCTCGGGTTCGTCCGGCGATGAGCGCCAGCAATTCAAGTTCAAGGCGATGGAGTGGATCACGCCGATCTTCGACCAGTGGCTGAAGAGCGGCCGCGAGTACATCATCTGCGGCGACTGGAACATCGTCCACACCAAGAACGACATCAAGAACTGGTCCTCCAACCAGAAGAACTCCGGTTGCCTGCCGGAGGAGCGCGCCTGGCTGGACCTGTTGTTCCAGCAACGCGGCTGGGTGGACAGCTTCCGCGCGATCAAGCCCGAGGCCGTGGAATACACCTGGTGGTCCAATCGTGGCCAGGCCCGCGCAAACAATGTGGGGTGGCGCATCGACTATCAGGTGGTCTCGCCGTCGCTGCGCGCGCGCCTGAAGCACTGCTCGATCTACCGTGACGAGCGCTTCTCCGACCACGCACCATTCACGGTCGACTATGCCGAATAAGCCCGTGCCGGCTGGCAAGCCGGCCAAGCTATCGGTGTGGCACGCGTTCACGCAGCCTGCCGCCTGGACCATGTTCCTGCTCGGTTTCTCCTCCGGCCTGCCATTTCTGCTGGTCGCCGGCACCTTGGCCTATTGGCTCAAGGAAAAGGGCATCGAGCTCAAAGACATCACCATGATTGCCAGCGCGGGCTTGACCTATGCGTTCAAGTTCCTGTGGGCGCCGCTGCTCGACCACTGGCGCCTGCCGGTCTTCTGTCGGCTGGGTCAGCGCCGTGGTTGGCTATTGCTCGCCCAGCTGGGCGTCGTGATGGGCCTGGTCGGCATGGCCTTGCTAACGCCGACCCAGCTGGGGCCATTCGTTGCGGCGACGCTGGTGGTGGCCTTTTTCGGCGCCACCCAGGATATCGCCGTTGATGCCTACCGCATCGAGATCGCCCCCGTGGCCGCGCAAGGCGCGTTGGTGGCCACCTACGCCTTGGGTTACCGCATTGCTTTGATTGTCGCCGGCGCAGTGGCGCTGATCCTGGCCGACCATATGGTCTGGCAGAGGGTCTATCTGATCATGGCGGTCGCCATGATCGTGCCGATCGCCACCACCTTGTGGGCCGCGGAACCGCAAGTTACCCGCGTGAGACCCCACAGCTGGGGCGAGGCCATGCGCGAGAGCGTCATCGAGCCCTTCGCCGACTTCTTCCGCCGCTACGGCTGGCATCTGGCTGGCGTGACGCTGCTCTTCATCCTGCTGTTCAAGATCCCCGAACAGGCCACCATCGGCGGTGTGATGAGCCCGTTCTATCGCGACATGGGTTTCACCAAGACGCAGATCGGCACCATTACCAAGATCTACGGTATCTGGATCGGCATCCTTGGCGCGTTTGTCGGCGGCGCCGCCGTGGCGCGCTGGGGCGCCTGGCGCACGCTCGGGGTATCGATCGTGCTGGCTGGCATCAGCAACCTGCTTTATTTGTGGTTGATCGGTCATCCCGGCAACCTGCTGGTACTTACCCTGGTGATTTCCAGCGACAACTTCACCCTGGGCGTGCTGGGGCCACCCACGGTGGCCTTCCTGTCGTCGCTGGTCAATCGCCAGCACACCGCCACCCAATACGCCCTGCTCAGTTCGATGGTGAACCTGCCTGGCAAGCTCCTGGGCTTCTTCGCGGGCGGCATTGCGGAAGCCACCGGCTACGGCAGCTTTTTCATCCTCACCGTGGTGTCAGTGCTACCGGCTGGCCTGTTGTTCCTGTACCTGTGGCGCTGGTTCGGCCGGCAGGACCCGGCCGACGAGGGCAGCGCTGCGAGCTGAGGCGCGTGACAGAGCAATCAGCCAAGCGATCGATATTCCGCGGGGTTCTTCTGTGCCAAGATAATCCGCACAGGGGGCTTGTGACCGGGGAGAGAAGTCCGTGCCGGACCTCGTCATACGCCATATCGACAACTCCATGGCCGAGCGCATCAAGGCGCTGGCCAAGGAGCGACAGTGGTCGATCAATGACGTGGTGCTCTATGCACTGCGGCACGGCCTCGGCTTGGCCTCGACCAACCTGTTTGCAGAAACCATGCTCGACCCGGGCGACCTCACCACCTTGAGTGGCCAATGGGACGCCAAGGAACGGGCCGCGTTCATGGAGGCCATGCAGGCACTTTCGCGCACGCCGGCCACCCAGCTGGCACCCGGCAACCGCACGCTGGGCGATAGCGACTAGAGCGGAGCCGGGTAGACGGCGCCGAGCACGCGGAAACCGCGGGCTCCGGTGACGGCAGGCAGGTTGCCCGGCAAGCCCAGCAAGCGCTGCCGCGCCAACCAGGCAAACGCCGTCGCTTCCAGATAGTCCGGGTCGACCCCATGCTCGGCCGTACTCGCGAGCACGCGCGGAGCCAGCAGCTCGCCCAGTCGATGCATCAACACCTCGTTATGCACGCCGCCGCCGCAGGCGAGCACATCGACCGCATCCGCGGCATGCCGCGAAATGGCCTCCGCCACACTGCGTGCAGACAGCTCAAGCAGGGTCGCCTGCACGTCGGCGGGTGGCAGCGAGAGCAAACGTGGATGCGTCTCGAGCCATGCCAGGTGGAAATGCTCGCGCCCGGTACTCTTCGGCGGTGGCAATGCGAAATACGGATCGGCCAGCAAACTGGCCAGCAGCGTCTCGTCGATGTGGCCGGAAGCGGCAAAGCTGCCGTTCGCGTCGAAGGGCACACCGAGGTGACGCAGGCACCAGGCATCCATCAGACCATTCGCCGGGCCGGTGTCGAAACCAAGGACGCTGCCGTCCGCGCCGAGCACGGTGATATTGGCGATGCCGCCAAGATTGAGCACAACACGCGTGCGATCGGTCTGCGCCAGCAACATGGCGTGTACGGCGGGAAGCAGGGGTGCGCCCTGGCCACCCGCGGCCACGTCGGCACGGCGAAAATCGGCCACCACATCGATGCCGCAGCGCTCGGCAATCACCGAGGGATCGCCCACTTGCAGGG
>DASXND010000488.1:0-2769 GCA_036495265.1 Dyella sp. | reverse complement strand
AGCACTTGCGCGCCCTCCTCGATGCCAAGGCGGATGTAGCCCTGTACGCGTTCCCACTGCTTCGCGCTGACCATCGGACCGATGTCGGTCGTAGCATCGCGCGGATCGCCGGACTTGACCTGTGTGACGGCCGCCTTCGCGACCTGCTCGAATTCTGCCAGCCGCTGCCGCGGCACCAGGATGCGCGTGCCTGCGATGCAGGCCTGGCCGCTGTTGGCGAACCCGGCCTGCAACACCAGCGGCATGATGGCGGCGAAGTCCGCGTCGTCGAGCACCACAGTCGGCGATTTGCCGCCCAGCTCCAGCGTCACGCGCTTCATCGTCTCAGCACCAGCGCTGACCAGATGCTGGCCGACGGCGGACGAGCCGGTGAACGAGATCTTGGCGACGTCGGGATGGCGCGCGATGGTTTCGCCGACCACGTCGCCGCGGCCATTGACGATGTTGAACACGCCATTGGGAAGACCCGCTTCGTGCAGCGCCTCGACGACGATCTGCGTCTGCATCGCACTCATTTCGCTGGGCTTGATGACCGCGGTACAGCCGGCCGCCAGCGCCGTCGCTAGCTTGTTGCAGATGAAGCCGGCATCGCTGTTCCACGGCGTGATCAGGCCAGCCACGCCGACTGGCGTCAGGATCACGCGCGCGCTGCCGACTTGTTCCTCAAACTCGAAGGATCGCAGCGCGTCAATGGCCTGCATGATCACGTCGGCCGGATAGGTCGCCATCCAGCGACCACGCGCGTGCGGCGCGCCGTATTCGGTGACGACGGCTTCCATCAGCGCATCCTCGCGCGCCGCGATGGCCTTGTGCATGCGCTGGAGCGCATCGATGCGCTCCTCGCGCGTGGTGCGCGACCATGCAGGAAACGCCGCCTTGGCCGCCGCGATCGCGCGTTGCGCGTCCTGTTCGTCGCCCAGCCGAACCTGGCCGATGACTTCCTCGGTGCTTGGGTTATGCAGGTCGAACCATTCCTGGCCGTGCGGCATGACAAATTCGCCGTTGATGTAGATGTGTTCGATGCGTTGCATGTCGATGTCCTCCGGGAAGGTGAAGGTGCCCCGCCAAGCCGGGAGAGCCGGCACCGGGGTCGTTGTGCAACGCAGTCTAGGGTGGGATCATAGTTCTGATAATCCGTTTTATACCGAATGACGTATCCCGAATATCAGGACAATCCATGCATCGCACAGGAATGACCGAACTCGAAGTGATCCTGGCCATCGCGCGTCGCCACAGTTTTCGCGGCGCGGCGCAGGAGCTGGGCATGTCGACCACGGCGGTGAGCGGCGCCGTGGCCGGGCTGGAGGCACGCCTGAAGGTGCGCCTGTTCAACCGCTCGACGCGCAGCGTGGCACTCACCGACGCGGGGCAGCGCTACGTGGAGCGCATCGCCCCGGCACTCGCCGAAATCCGCAGCGCCGGTGAGGAAGCCGGCAGCGGACCCGACACGCCCAGCGGCACGCTGCGCATCAATGCGCCGCAGGGAGCGGCATCGCTGCTGCTGGAACCCCTCTTCGGCCCCTACGCACAACGCTACCCCGAGGTGCGCATCGACCTGGTGAGTGAGTCGCGCATGATCGACATCGTGGCCGAAGGCTTCGATGCCGGCATCCGCCTCGCCGAATCGGTGCCGCAAGACATGATCGCCGTGCCGCTCTCCCGCGACTTACGCATGTTGGTGGTGGCGACGCCCGAATATCTGGAACGCCACGGCACGCCCAGGCACCCGCGGGACCTGCTCAAACACCAGAGCATCGGCATGAACATGTCGCACGGCGGCATCTACCAGTGGGAACTGGAGAAGAACGGCCGCAAGCTGCAGATGGACCTGCCAGTGCGCATGGCACTCAACGAGTTTGCCGCGATCAAGCAGGCGGTGCTGCTCGGACTGGGCATCGGCTTCATTTCCGAATGGCTCATCGCGGAGGAACTTCAGGCCGGCGCACTGGTGCCCGTGTTGGTGCCGTGGTGCCAGCCCTTCGGCGGTCTGAGGCTTTACTACCCGGGTCGCCGTTTCGTGCCCGCGCGGCTGCGAGCGCTGATCGAGCTGGTGAAGGAGTTGCGGCTGGCCACGGGCTGAAGCAGGTTTCCCGATGTTGACGACAGCAGTAAGGAGGAGCTGTCGTCGAACCAGCGCAACGCGTACTCGTCGCGCCTGGGGCCAGCGGTGAACACCGCAAATGTTTGCAGCGAGGAGCGACCCTCCCCTCGGTAACTTGACCTGATCGCTCTGCCTCGACCGGCGCCAGGCTCCCCTGCCCCGCCCCGTCCAAGGTCCGCTAGCCGTCAAAAAAACCTTGGATGGAAGAAATGAAGTCGCTTGTATTTCCAAGCATTGGCGCGAAGCGCGCGTGATTTCTCGGTGTTCCGTACCCAGAATCGGGTGCTTGTCTGCGAGAGCAGGGGTGTACAAAACGTCACGTTGATTCAATGCAACGGGAGGCAGTCCGAATCTGCTTAGGCGTCTTTCCCGATACACGTAGAAAGGGCCCGACGCATGCGTTCGCGATCTCCAAAGCCCGTTGCATTCACGACGGCCTCGACCGACATGTGCCCCTGTTCCAACATGCTACGTGCGGCGTCGATGCGCAGGGTTTCGATAGCCTTAGAAGAAGATAATCCTGTTTCCTTCGGATGAGGCCAACAACGCCGACGTCGGTGGATACTTTCTTACTCCGAACGTTCGTACTGGCATGGATCACTCCTAGTCAGCAGGATCACGGTCATGCGACGCAATTAACCGACGCGATACTGACCACCGTCCACAAC
>DASXND010000487.1:0-6148 GCA_036495265.1 Dyella sp. | reverse complement strand
ACCACCGCTGATGCCTGCGTGGCGGCTGGTGCCGGCGTTACCAGCGGATTGCTCGGCGCAAGTTTCATCCTTTGATAGACGACGTCGTCTACCGGCTTCGGCGGCGGATCGCCATTGCCGCAGCCGAACAAGGCCATCGGGAACAATGGCATCACCACGCACTCGACACGTACGCCACGCGGCAAGTGGAAGGTATGCCGCATGGTGGTCTTTTCCACCGCATGGCGAAGCGCCGTATCGATGGAACTCTCTCCCTCCGGCGTCCAGTCCTTGTCGAAGCGAGTCGACTCGTAGCCAATATTGGGCGTGCCGTGCGACATGATTTCGGTATTGCCGTGCGGCTTGAGCTGGACATAGGTGCCGCTGGGTCCTCCAGACGGGTTCTGCCCTTGCGGTCCCTGCCCATTGCCCTGACCGGCGGGCACGGACAGATTCAAGCCGTTCTTGCCGGCCACCGCGGGCGACTGGTTCGCGCCGTTAGGCTGTCCGGGCGTTCCAGCACTACTGCCTTGTGGCGTGGCATTGGGCGCACTGCTGGCGCCCTGCTCACCGGCCGACTTGCTGCTTTCGCTGCTGGCCGTACTTTCCTGGGCGGCCGCTGCACTTTGTGCTTGTGCGGCGGAGGGCGTCGACGTGGGAGCCGCGCTTGCCGGGCTGGGTGCCGCCTCTGACGGTGGCTCGGCCGAGATCTGCGGACGTTCGATCGTCGGCTGGTTCTCCAGCGCGATCGCCTTGGGCGCTGCGGTCTCCAGGCGCGGCGCCTGCGGGCGCTGCATGCTTGGCTGCGGATTCGGCGGCAGCGGAACCGCTTCGAGTTCGGGCTCCGCCACCTGGATGGCAGGTGCCTCGATCCGCGGTTGCTCGCGTGAGACCACCGGCGTGACGGTACTGGGCTGCGGCTCCAGGTTGACCGTCGGTGCGGGCTGCGCCGGCAACGGCACGGCCTGCATCTCCGGCTCCGGCGGTGCGGCAGGTTCCTGTGGTCGGGCAACGGGCGCCACGCTGGGCGGCGTATTGACCGGCGCAGCCTTCTCCATGGCGACGGTGGGCGCCTCCACCACGGGCGCCGATTGCGGCGGTATCTCGGGCAGCGCCAGTGACGCCGGCGGCGGTACCGGTTCGTTGCCTTCCACCTGGGGCTTGCGCACGGGCTCGGGCTGGAACTTTGGTGGCACCGGCTGCGCTACGGGCGGCGTCTCCAGGGCCACCTGCGGCGGCTGGGCAGCGCTCGGCACCGGCTGCAGCTCTTGCGTGGGTGCAGGCTTGGGTACGGTCACCGGCGGCAGCGGCGCGGCCGTGATCTCCGGCTTGGGCGCGGTCGGCCTCGCTGCCGTGGCGATCACCGGCGCCTCCAGCGCAGGCACGGGCACGGGCGAGATGTCGTTATTGGTGCGCGTTGCTGGCGTGCTTCGCTTCGCCGTATGCGGCGCGTTTGTCGCATTACCACGATGCACCGGTCCTACCTGCTTGGGCGGCGTGCCGCGCACGGGCGGTGGCGGTGGTGGCTCTTCCTGCTTCTTCTCGATCAGCCGAACCTGCAGCGCCGTCGTGGATGCTTCGTTCAGCTCTTCCTGGTCATAGGCCGGGCCCAGGATGGCTCCAACCAGGAACACCAGATGGACGACCAATGCACCCACCAGGGCGAGGATGCGCAACCAGCGATCGCGCGGTCGCTCGGCGCGCCGACGGCGATACACGGCACCGCCCTCCGCCGCTGACTTGGGCGATGGAAGCGACACAGTCAGTCGGGCGGAGGATTCCCTGTCCATGGGGCAAGTGTAGCCGGCGACCCGGGTTGTCTGAGAAGCCCCCACGCAACGCGTGACAATGGCTATCCGCCGTTTTGCTCGCCCTGGTGAGCTGCGCGATCGCGCAGTTCGGCATCGACGGATCGCGTAGGCGTATCGACCGGGCAGCCCTGCGGCAACGGTTTGTCGGCACGGTAGATTGCAATGCACTCGTCCAGACTTGGCGGGGACGGCGTCGACGTGCTCGGCGCCAGCGCGCTGGCCGGTGCCATGTTGAGGCGCATGTCGCCGCTCTTCGACGACGGCGGCGGCGGCGGATCGCCCCCGCAACCACCCGCCAGCGCGGCGAACGAGATGGCGCAGTGGATGCGCACGCCAGGCGCGATATGGAACGTCTTCTTCACCGTCGTGCTGTCGACGGCGCGCTGCAACGCGTCGTCGACGCTGCTGCCGCCGTGCGAGAAGCCCTCCTCGAAGCGCGTTGGCTTGTAGGTGATGGGGCTGTCGTGCTGCATCACCTTGGTATCGCCTTGCGGCGTCCGTTGCACATAGCCGGGCGCTGCGGCGGGCGCCGCACTGCTGGCCGACGGCAACAGCGGCTGTGGAGGCGCTTCGTTAGGCGGAGGTGACGGTGCAGGCGTTGGCGCGGCCGCAGGCATGCTCACGGTCATCGCGTTCTTCGCGGGCGCTTCGTGCACCGGTGGCGGCTTCACGACCTCATGCGGCATGGCGACCACGGGGGCAGGCGGGGGCGGTAGCGCCAGCGGGGCTAGCTCGGTAGCAGGACGAATGGCCGCGCGTGGAATCAGGCGAACCTGCAGGGCGTTGTCGCGCCGGTGCGCCAGCACGGGCAGGTTGCGCAGCTTCATTTCGTGCCAGGTAAGCAGGCCGAACAAAGCATGCAGCAGCAACACCACGCCCAAGGCCGCCCATTGGCGCCGCCGGTTGGGCGGCGCCTTGCGCCAGCGCATCTGGTGCAGCAGTGCGCGGGTGGGGCCATCGAGGGGCGCCAGTCCGCGCTTCAGGGGGTCGGGCGACGTCCAGCGATGATGTTCGACCTGCTCGGTGTGCTCGATAGCGAGTCCCTTCCGGCTTGCATAGGGAAAACCGCACTGCCTGCATCCTTCAGGCCGCGCGTGGGGTGGAGACTGATGCTGACAAGTCAGGCGGGGCTTCGGTTCCCTGCCCCGCAGTGCAACTTGACCCCGCGCGACATTGGCTCAAGGCTATGCAGACGGCCTCCCCGGCCGTTATCCGCCATGACCGCCCCCGCGTCCCGCACGCCTGGACGACCATGACGGCCCGCCATCGTCAGTCGCTCGTGCGGCTTCGTGCGGCGCCGCAGGTCATCGTCGGCACGATCCCGCGCCCTGCAAAGGAGGGTCGCATCGTGTCGTACAACACGGAAAACATCCGCAACATCGCACTCACCGGCCATGCTGGTGCCGGCAAGACCAGCTTGTTCGAAACGCTGCTCCATGCCGGCGGCGTCATCCAGGCGCAGGGCTCGGTCGAAAAAGGCACCACGCAATCGGATACGGACAGTCAGGAAAAGGCGCGCGGCCATTCCATCGACAGCTCCATTGCCGGCATTCCCTATGGCGGCAGCCACATCAACCTGATCGATACCGCCGGCTATACGGATTTCCGCGGCCCAACGCTTTCCTCGTTTGCAGCCGCCGAAACCATCGCCATCGTGGTCAACGCGATCAACGGCATCGAATACGGCACGCGACGCATGATGGAGCGCGCCGCACAACGTCGCCTCGCGCGCGTCATCGTGGTCAACAAGATCGACTTCGAAGGTGCCAAGCTCGGCGCCCTGGTCGACGCGCTGCGTGAGGAATTCGGCACCCAATGCCTGCCCGTGAACCTGCCATGCCAGGGCGGCAAGCATGTGCTGGATTGTTTCTTCCACGACAAAGGCACGACCGATTTCTCGACCCTGGCGGAGGCGCATCAGCGCATTCTCGACCAGGTGGTGGAAATCAACGAATCGGTGATGGGGCACTACCTCGATTCGGGTGAAGGCGACCTCAGCCCGCAGGAGCTGCATGACGCTTTCGAACAGTGCCTGCGTGAGGGGCACCTGATTCCGATCTGCTTCGTCAGTGCACGTACGGGCGCTGGCGCGAAGGAATTTCTCGAACTCGCCGCGCGACTGCTGCCCAACCCCGCCGAAGGCAATCCGCCACCCTTCGTCAACAGCCAAGGCGAACGCATCACGGTCAATGCCGATCCCGCCCAGCACGTGATCGCCGACGTGTTCAAGATCGTCAACGATCCCTTCGTCGGCAAGCTCGGCGTGTTCCGCGTGTGGCAGGGCACGATCCGGCGCGACACCCAGCTGTTCATTGACGACAACAAGAAGGCGTTCAAGGTCGGACACCTGTTCCGCCTCCGTGGCAAGACGCACGAAGAGATCGAGCAGGCGATTCCCGGCGATATCGCCGCGATCGCCAAGGTGGAAGAAATTCACTTCGACGCCGTGCTGCACGACTCCCACGACGAAGACAGCATCCATCTGTCGCCGATGCAGTTCCCGCAACCGATGTTCGGGCTTGCGCTGGAACCCAAACACAAGGGACAGGAGCAAAAGCTGTCGCAAGCACTCGCCCGGCTGTCAGAAGAGGATCCTTGCTTCCGCGTCGAACACCACAAGGAACTCAACGAAACCGTGGTCCGTGGCCTGTCCGACCTGCATCTGAAAATCATGCTTGAGCGCATGAAGGAGCGCTATGGCGTGGAGGTGGCTACGCATCCGCCGCGTATCGCCTATCGCGAGACCATCGCCGGCCATGCGGAAGGCCATCATCGGCACAAGAAGCAGACGGGTGGCGCCGGCCAGTTCGGTGAAGTATTCCTGCGCGTCGAACCGCTCGATCGTGGCGCCGGCTTCGAGTTCGTGGATGCGGTGAAGGGCGGCGTGATTCCCGGCCAGTTTTTGCCGGCGATCGAAAAAGGCGTGCGCCAGGCGCTGGAAACCGGAGCGGTTGCCGGCTTCCCGCTCCAGGATCTGCGCGTAACGGTGTACGACGGCAAGTACCATCCGGTGGACTCGAAGGAAGTGGCCTTCGTTAGTGCGGGAAAGAAGGCGTTCCTTGATGCCGTGGGCAAGGCGCGCCCGATCGTGCTCGAGCCCATCGTCGACGTCGAAGTGGCGATTCCCGAAGGAAGTGTAGGCGACGTGACGGGCGGCCTCGCCGGCAAACGCGCACGCATCCTGGGCACCGATTCGCTGCGCGGTGGCGAACTGGTCATCAAGGCCCAGGCACCGCTCGCCGAGCTCACCGACTACCCCACCGAGCTGAAAGCCATGACCGGGGGCCGCGGTCGCTACAGCCTGGACCTGAGCCATTATGAACCCGTGCCGCTGCCGGTACAGAAGCAGCTCACCGAGGCCTGGAAGCCGCACGTGGAAGACGACTGATCCGCATCGCACCGACGACGTGCCCGGCAGTTGTCGTGCACCTCGCCTAGGCGTGCGTCGCGCTTGATGCGCGACGTAACGCCGCCATGTCAATGAACAGAGCATGCGCCGGTGCAGCCGGCGCTGGAGGCATGAAATGAGCCGCGCCTTTGTGAAGGATGCGGACGAGTCCGTCGGCGAACGGCTGCCGGACATCCCGCTGAGCGAGCATCCGAACTACGTCACCCCGCGCGGACTGGTGCAGTTGCGCGAACGCATGATCGCGGCGCGCGAGCGGCGCGACGCGCTACGTGCCAACAGCGAAGTTCTGTCGCTGCAGAGCGAGCTCGCCGTGGTTGAACGTGACCTGCGCTGGCTCACCGCGCGCGTAGGCAGTGCGATCGAAGTGGACTTGCCGCAACAACCCCGCGACCGCGTCGCGTTCGGCGCCGAAGTCATCGTCGATAGCGACGAAGGCCAGGCCCGCTACCGCCTGGTGGGCGAGGACGAAGCCGATGTTGAGCACGGACTGGTCAGCTACGTATCGCCGCTGGCGGCGGCATTGCTTGGTGCACGGGTCGGCGATGAAGTGGTGTGGCATCGGCCGGCGGGCGATCTCACCGTAGAGGTGGTGGGGATCAGTTATCCCGAGACGGGGGCTTCGCGCCTGTAGGAGCGCACCCTGTGCGCGATCACGGCGTTACCGCTCCGTTGGCTTTTCACTCGCCCTGCGGGCAGCTGGCGCTGTGCAAAGCGGCAGTCCTGCCGCTTTGTCGCGCACAGGGTGCGCTCCTACAAAAGGGCCTCGCGTACAGTGGGCGATAGCATTCAGCGCTTGGACTTGAGCAAGGTCCCGGTGCATTTCGTCGAACCGCAACGACACTCCCACAACTTCTTCAGCCGCGCCGTATGCGGCACGTCGAGCGTGATGCCGTAGTCGTAGGTCAGCTCTTCGCCGGGCTTGATGTTGCGGATCGCCTCGATCAGCACG
>DASXND010000486.1:0-3186 GCA_036495265.1 Dyella sp. | reverse complement strand
TTGAGCCGTTCGTCGATCGCTGCCGTGTAAATCTCAATATCAGGGTGGACGGCTTCGATGCGCTTCAAGCCTTCCGGCGCGGCGACCAGGAACAGCCCCTTGATGCGTTTGCAGCCGGCGGCCTTGAGCATGTCGACGGTGGCGACCAGGGTGCCAGCGGTGGCCAGCATCGGGTCGACGATCAGCGCAATGCGCTCGTCCATGCGGCCGGTGAGCTTTTCGTAATAAGTGACGGGTTTGAGTGTTTCCTCGTCACGCTGCAGGCCAACCACGCTCACCTTGGCGGCCGGGATGAGATCGAGCACGCCGGGCAGCATGCCCAATCCCGCGCGCAGGATCGGCACGATGGTGATCTTCTTGCCCTTGATCTGCTGCACGGTCAACGGCCCGGCCCAGCCGTCGATGGCCTGCTCGATGGTCTCCAGGTCCTTGGTGGCCTCGTAAGTGAGCAGGGCCGCCACCTCGGAAGCGAGCTCCCGAAACTCCTTGGTACTGATGCCGGCGCGGCGCATCAGGCCGAGCTTGTGCTGGATGAGGGGGTGGCGGACTTCGACGATTTTCATGCGGGAGTGTCCCTGGGAGCTGGCGCGATTGTCGCTTACGCCCCGTTCCGCGCACGAAAAAAGGTGCCGGCGTGTGCCGGCACCCTGGTGGCCTAGGCGTGAATCAATGCGTCGTGGGGGCGGCATCGCCCTTGAGGCAGGTGCTCATGAACGACTTGCGGGCGTCGCCCTTGAGCGACTTGGCCTGCGGATCGGCGTTACACGCCTTCATCTTTTCCTGCTGCGTCTGTTTGGCGGCAGGAGCGGCCGGGCTTTCACCCTTGAGGCAGGTGCTCATGAATGTCTTGCGATCGTCACCGGTCTTACCCGTCGCCTGCTTGTTGCAGTCGGTCATGCGCTGCTGTTGCGAGTTCTTGGCGGGTGCGCTGCTGCTGGCAGCCTGCGGTGCGGCAAAGGCGGAGGAAGCGGCAAAGGCCAGCGCGAGGCTGGCGACCATCAGGCTTAAACGCGAAGACATGCGGATACCCTCCTGGATGACCGGCGAGTGCCGGTGGCGCAAGTCTATGCCTGCCGAAGCGTCCTGCGTGAGAGGGTAAGCCCAGGGGGTGTACGGCAGCGATTCATCCTGCGGCGCGCTGGCGTTCAGCCTCGCCGCAGGTGAATCAGGGCAGGCGGTTCAGGCCGCCTCGGCCTCAGTCTTGAGCTTGCGCGGACCTTGCAGCAAAGCCTGGCTCACGTGAGCCACCACCAGATCCACCTCGGCACTGGTCACCAGGAAATGCGGGGTGAAGCGCAGCGAGTTGGTACCGCCGTGGATCACGCCGACGCCGCGTACGCGCATGTACTCCTCGATGGAGTCCGCGCCGTAGCACTTGAACTCCGGCGACAGCTCGCAGGAAAACAGCAGGCCGGTGCCCTGGACCTTGGTGATGAGGCCGCCCAGTTCGTTCTTCAGCAGGTTGAGCTTGTCGACGAATTCACGGCCACGTTCGCCGATGTTGCGTCGTACGTCGTCGGACATCTCGCCAAGCGTGGCAAGGGCTACGTCGAGCGCGCGCGGATTGGCGGTCATGGTGTTGCCGTAGATGCCCTTGCGGTACAGCTTGGCAACGCGTTCGCTCACGGCCAGCACCGACAGCGGATATTGGCCCGCGTTGAGCGCCTTGGAGAAGGTCTCCATGTCGGGCGGGGCCAGCTTTTCGAAGCCCGGATAGTCGGTTAACGAAAGCACGCCGTGGGCACGCAGACCCGCCTGGATGGAGTCGACCAGCAGCAGCGCGCCGTGTGCTTCGGTGAGTGCGCGCGCCTTTTGATAGAACTCGGGCGTCACCGCGCGACCCGGGTCGCCTTCGCCCATCACCGGTTCGAGGAACATCGCTTCGATAAACCAGCCATGCTTGTCGGCATCGGCAAACACGGCTTCGAGCTGCGCGATGTCGTACGGCTGGATGGTCAGCAGCGTGTCTTCATTGCGGTAGCTGGCGAGATGCTGCAGATAGGTCTTGCGAGTGGAATCGGAGTACAGCGCCGGCTTGTCGGTGCGGCCGTGGAAGGCACCCTTCACCGCCAGGCGCTTGATGATGCGACCGGCATGGCGTGCGCCGGGATCGGTCATCAGCTTGGCGTTGACGTCGGCGATACGGCAGGCCAGACCTACCGACTCCGAACCGGAGTTGAGGCATAGGTAGCGCGTGTACGGGTTGTTGCCACCGTTTCGACCCAACTCGCGATCCATGGCTCGCGTGAACTGCATCTGCGAGACGCTCGGCGTCATCACGTTGGCCATCGCCTGCGGGCGGGCCAGCGCAGCGTCGACGGCCGGGTGGTTATGGCCCAGTCCGAGCATGCCGTAGCCGCCATTGTCGTGGATCACCGCACCCTTGAGGCTGACAACCCAGGGGCCACGTGCGGCCGCCGGCAGGTAGTGATTGATGGCGTCATCAGGATAGAAATTGACGAACTCCGCCTGTGCCGTGGCGATCTGCTCGGCTTCGTCCAGCTTGAGGAAGTCGCCCAGTTCGGCACGCAGTTCGCGATGTCGCGCGACGGCCTCATCGATTGCCTGCGCCAGCTGCGGATGGCTGGCCGCAAAACGCTCGACGGTCGCGTCGTCCAAACCGGTGGTCTGCGCCGCGCCACCGAATTCGCGCAGTTCGCGCAGCTGATTAATGACACCCATGGGAACCTCCTTAAAGTCGACGTGCCTGCCGTCCCGATGGCATGCGCGTCGACGCGTCTGTGAATGCATGTGGGAACGCGTGAATCTGCGGCGTTTCCCAAGCCTGCAAAGGCTTTGTCGCACTGCGTTTCATCGGGGATGTGGCAATGCAACGGCGACCTGAGCATAGCGCGGCCTCGTCGCCACCGGTACCCCGTGTGACGCTTGTCACCTGCGCCTGCTGACGTTGGCGACTGCGTGCAAACCCTTGCCACACCTAGCATGGCGGGGAAGGAGGAAGGCCCATGAAACAGCACGCTGCACCTGTCGCCAGCCTGGTCGGAGCGGTCAAACATTACGGTTCTTTAACAGCACTAGACGGTTTAGACCTCATGTTGCATCGCGGCGAACTAGTGGCCCTGCTTGGCCCCAACGGTGCCGGCAAGAGCACCGCGATAGGTCTGTTGCTCGGCTTGATACGCGCCGATGCCGGACGCGTCGAACTGTTCGGTGAGGAACCGCAAA
>DASXND010000485.1:0-3625 GCA_036495265.1 Dyella sp. | reverse complement strand
GTTGAGGTAATCCTTGCTGTCCACCGCCAGCGGCGCGGTTTCGCGCGCGTCGATGAAGACCTCGTGTCCGTCCGAAGCACGATGCAGTACCGCCATGAAGCCGCCACCGATGCCGGAACTTTCCGGTTCCACCACCGAGAGTGTGGACGCCACTGCGATAGCGGCGTCGAAGGCATTGCCGCCCTTGGCCAACACTTCGAGACCGGCTTCAGTGGCATGGGAGTTCGCGCTGGCAATGCCGGCATGACCGGGGCGCTGTGCAAGGACTTGCGAAGACGGTGCCGCAACGGGGGCAACGGACGGACGACTATCGGCGGCATACGCGACGCTTGCGGAAAGAAGCAGTGCAAACAGCGTCACGCGCCCATTCAACAAAACCTTCATGCCTGGTCCTTTGCCGCCATCAGATGTTGGTATTTCAGATCGAGCTGCGCGTGCGTCTCAGTGTGCTCGGGATCGATGATGATGCATTCGACCGGGCAGACTTCCACGCACTGCGGTTGGTCGTAGTGCCCGATACATTCGGTGCACAGCGACGGTTCGATTATGTAGAACTCCTCGCCCAACGAGATGGCTTTATTTGGGCAAACCGGTTCACAGACGTCGCAATTGACGCAGGTATCGAGGATTTTCAGGGACATGGGTACGAGTTTACACGGTAGAGAAAAGCCCTGCGGCATACCCCATGATCCGCCGTGGTCCGCGTGATCCGCCGCGATCCGTCGCGTCTGTAGGAGCGCACCCTGTGCGCTCCTACAAGGGCGGGGTTTTCCCGCCCCAGTCCCGGAAAAAGAAAGGCCCGCGGCACTCTCGCACCGCGGGCCCGATATCGCTTGGCAGACCTGGCTTACATCGCCACGAAGCGCACGGTGGCGCCGGTCGGCTGCAGGGTCGCATTGACGCGATCCTCATCGGTCTTGTCACCGATGAACAGGATGATCACGTCCTTGAACGAACCCGGCTTGGCGTCCTTGAAGGCTTCGATCAGCAGGTCGGCGGTCTTGGTCGAGCTCGGGCCGGCAAAAACCAGCATGTTGCCCGGCAGTACGCCGCGAGCCACGGTGTCCTGCACCTGCTCGAGCTGACGCTGGTACTTGGCCTTGTCGTCATCGCTGTCGCCAGCTGGCACCAGGTACGGGAACGGACGGTCGGCCGTCATGCCCTGCATGTTCTTCTGCACGATCTGGCCGAGGTAGGCTCCCCATGCCTTGGTGTCGTTCGGGTCGGTCGGCTTGGCGGCGGCCTGGACCTGCTCGGTCGGCTGCGCAGCCTCTTCCTTCTGGCTGCAGGCCGTGATGGACAGGGTGCCGGCAAGCGCGGCGGCGGCGAGGAAAACATACTTGTACATGGTGGTCACCTTGGATGGCGGAATCGGGCGCTTTGATCCGTTGGATGACGGGACCATCCAGCCGCCATTTCGGCGGCACCGTGAAACCGGGAGAACGTGTTGCCAGCCGGAGTAAACCCCTTGCCATGCACCGTATCGCGCCCCGGGTTCGCGGCGAGTGACTGTCCTGTCCGCAGGATGCACGCGAGGATACACGAGGGCGGCCTGGGCTGACACTGGCCGGCGCGTGTTGCAGTGCAATGCGATGCGATACCTGTAGGAGCCGACCCTGTGGGCGATCAGCGGCGTGGTGTCACCGCTGCGTTGGCTGATGCCAGCGCTGGCGCATGGCCTGCTGCACGGCCGGGTGCACGAAGCCGGAAATGTCGCCGCCGAGGCGGCCGATTTCGCGCACCAGGGTGGAGGAGATGAAGCTGTACTGCTCGGCGGGCGTGAGGAACAGCGTCTCCGCCTGCGGAATCAGATGGCGATTCATGCTGGCCAACTGAAACTCGTATTCGAAGTCGGACACCGCGCGCAGGCCGCGAATGATTACGCCCGCGCCCACCTCGTCGACGAAGTGGGCGAGCAAGCCATCAAAACCGCGCACCTCAACATTCTTGAGATCGGCCAGTGCCAGCCGCGCCAGCGCAATGCGCTCGTGCAGGCTGAAACCCGGACCCCTGCCCTTGTTGGGGCTGTCCGCCACGGCCACGATGATGCGCTCGAACAACGGTGCCGCGCGCGCCACCAGATCCGCATGGCCATTGGTGATGGGGTCGAAGGTGCCCGGGTAGACGGCGAGACGTGTATTGACCGGAGGCTTGTTCACGTGGGGATGCTGCTGGGCCTGAGGGAGGGCTAGCTTAGAACCAGACCTTGATCCCCGACTAGGGCGCGTTCACCCGCGCCCAGGACCATACGGCAG
Organism: Dyella sp.; assembly: GCA_036495265.1. Taxonomy (GTDB): domain Bacteria; phylum Pseudomonadota; class Gammaproteobacteria; order Xanthomonadales; family Rhodanobacteraceae; genus Dyella. The sequence goes on along the minus strand of DASXND010000485.1, from coordinate 1,370 downwards.
CGTCAGGCAGCTGCCAAAACCCGCCGATAGAGCGCGTAACGCACTTCGCCCGCCACGCCCTCCCGGTGCGCGTTCCAGCTGACCGGCAGCACCGGGGCCACGGAGCGCGGCGATTCGATATAAATCCACGCGCTGGAAGTCAGCCAGCCACCCTGCTCCAGCCGCTGCGCCATCGCCGCCCACAGGTCTTGCGCGAACGGCGGGTCCAGGAAAACCAGCTCGTATGGCTGCGCCGCTCCTTGCAGATAGGCCAGCGCATCGACACCAGCCACCTGCCCGCCCGGCACCTTGAGGCGCGCCAGGTTGTCTCGCAGGGCCTGTGCCGCGCGCGGCTCACGCTCCACGAATTGCACGCTGGCCGCGCCGCGCGACAACGCCTCGATACCGAGCGCGCCAGTGCCCGCACACAGATCGAGGCAGCGCGCACCGGCAATCACCGGCGACAGCCAGTTGAACAGGGTTTCGCGTACACGCTCGGCGGTTGGCCTGAGGCCGGGCAGATCCGGGACATCCAGGCGCGAATTGCGCAACTGGCCGCCAATGATGCGGATGCGCCCGGAGGCGCCCCTTACGTTGGCAGCCATGACTCAGGAGCTAGTACAGGTGGGGGTGGTAGCATGCCGCCCATTGTCTTTGAATCGCAGCCGCAATGCTCAAGTTCTGGAAGAAGAAACCCGCAGAAACGCCTCCGGGCCAGCCTGCCGCAGCCACCACGGAAGCCGCTCCGGCGGAACAGCTTGCGCACGATACCGACGCCACCTCGCTGGACAATGCGGCATCCGCACTGGGCGAAGCACTGGCCGAAACGCCGCCGCCCCCTGCCGCCCTGGCCGAAGACGACGTCTTTGAACGAACCGCCATTGCCGAGGCCGCACCGGCCAAGCGCAGCTGGCGCGAACGACTCTCAGGCAGCTCGTTTGCCAAGGGCCTGACGTCGCTGTTCAACCGTCATCCGAAACTCGATGACGATCTGCTCGACGAACTCGAAACCACCCTGATCACCGCCGACGTCGGCATCGAGGCCAGCACCGCCCTGGTCGAGGATTTGCGCAAGCGCATGCACAAGCGCGAGTTCGCCGACGCCATCGCCTTGCTGGCCGCCTTGCGGCAATCGCTGATCAGCTTGCTCAAACCCGTGGAAACGCCGCTGGTCGTCACCGGCAAGCAGCCCTTCGTGGTCCTTACCGTCGGCATCAACGGCGCCGGCAAGACCACCACCATCGGCAAGTTGAGCGCGAGGCTGCTTGCCGAAGGCAAAAGCGTCATGCTGGCCGCCGGCGACACCTTTCGCGCCGCGGCCCGCGAGCAACTGGAGGCTTGGGCTGCGCGCAACCAGGTACCCATCGTCGCGCAACAATCCGGCGCCGAGC